>JAJPWX010000050.1 GCA_021205755.1 Lachnospiraceae bacterium
TTAAAATAGCAGGCATGGCAGCATACATTGGCCAGCAAACGTTAAATATCTCGACAAGCCGGTCAATATGTTCACTGACTGAGATATTTTCCGGGAACGAAAAAGGATTAATCTGTAATAACGCAGAAAGTTTCGGATTTGTTCCATAGACGCTAACCCCATCGTACCCGCCAATCAGATCACGGTATTCTCCTTTCGCAGGTTCCACCACCATAAACTTAGGTGCATTCTGATCATAATTGGATAGAGTCAGCCTTTTCAAAAGCTGTACAACAGTATTCGTTTTGCCCGCTCCGGTCGACCCTGTAACAAACATATGTGAAGTAAGGCTATCCTTTGAAAGCATCAATACATTACTTTCTTCCATGTGCATATGATAAACCTGACCTAAGCGTAAATCACTTGACAGTTGATTATAGGAAGAGACGCTACGTCCAAAAGAAGCAGTTTCCAGTACCGGCATTCCGTTAACCGATTTTCCCGGGAAATTGAGAGCTCTGGCAAGTTCTTTCCCAGACATACTAACTGTCGCTGATACAACGCTTGGATACATCAGATTGTCTGTCAAATCTGCAGCCACAGAATGCGGGCTCAGGCAAAATTCCGGATGCTGAAGATGCGCGATCGACTGAAGTATCACAGAAGCCTGGTCCTTCGCATGCGAAGTATCCAGATATTCTGGCAAATCTCCCCTCCATAAATTTACAGCTGCTTCTGATAAAAAAGATTCCTCCCCCTGTGTCAAAGCTAAATATGTATGCGCTACATTGTTTGCAACGTCCGAATTTTCAGATATTACATACGCAGCAAAATCCCACAATCCTAACGCCTCACTCTGCTCAAGACGCCCAACCTGTTGCTCCAGAATCTCCAAAGTATGTTTAATACCATAATTCATAAAATTCTGTACAATGCCTTCATTCTTTCCCATCGTAACAGAGGCATTCGAACTTCTGGCGAAACTTGCTCCCGCATTTATTCCGAAATTCGTACCTTTACTTGTAGCTTCCGTCACAGTTTTCCCTACTGTCCTGGCTAAAGTTTTCGTCCATGTTTTTGCAGCTGACATAGTACGACTTTTCGAATTTGTTTTAGAATATGAGCCAGAGGCTGACCCACCAATCTTAACAGGACCTATTTTCCCATCCACATGAATGCCTCCACTGCCCCCCACTGTCGACGATTCAGATTTACCTTCTGATAGAGTAACAGTTTTCCCCTCAGATGTGGAAATCGTTTGTTGGTCTGATTGTGATACACTCTGACTTGTACTCTGCTGTGTTCCCGCTCCAACGCCAACATTAATTGCTACTGTGCCGGAGGAACCCTGGGTATCCGATTCAGAAACCTGGTAATTGGTCTGCCAGTTTGCATAAGGGACTAGAGCAGAGTAAAGCTCATACAAACGGTCTTTTTTACCAGCAGTATCCCAGATCGGCGTAGCCAGCAATACAATCGTGTATTCTTCACTCTTTTTTTGAGGCACGATTCCGTCAAGAACTTTTTCAATCGTCTGGCTGGCAAACTTTTCTGTTTTCTCGGTAACCAGATTCGACACAATTGCCACAGATTTTGGATTGTGTTCGGAATCCTCTCTTTCAAAATCTAAGCAATCCGGTAAACCCGCATAAATATTTTCTTCCTCATCCGTGATTCCCCTAAGCTGTGCGCCCGGAAAATTACCCCTGATAGCGCCGATCAATCTTCTTCTATAAGAAGAAACCTCACTGGGGTCAGATTCCACACCATTATTTACAACCGCCAGATAAACAGAGCAAGAGTCTTTTGTTCTATGATAGATCAAAGCAATATTGCAGTCTTCTTCACTTAACACCTGATAAACATTCATCAGTTTTTCGATGTTATCTTCGTCTGGATCTTTCGCCCATTTACAAATCTGAAAATACGCGATTCGATCAATCACATCAAAGCTTTTCTTTTCTTCTATAGGCAAATAAAGTCTTGAAATCTGCGTCAGATATGCTTCATTTACCTCTATACTGATTGCTCCTAACACTCTTCTGGTCAATTCCAGTGCCTGAGCGTCATCGGAAGATGGCATTTCCGTCAGATATTTCTCTCGTTTGTCATCCATCTGTCTGACCTGCTCCGGACTAAGCTGCGATACCTTAGCAATACCATCTGCAGCTTTCGTTGCAGCCGCACCTGCCTTTTTGACAATTCCATTTCGAATCGTTCCCACAACACCCATAGCTTATCTCCTCACAAAAATGACACATATCACTATAAGTACAAGGATCAAAACAGCAGCTCCCGCAAAAATACGCCCATTTCGTTTTTTCTGGTTTAAATATTCCCGAACTTCAAGTAAATGAATAATAAATTCCTTCGATCCTGCTCCCGTGATACATTTGTTTTTCAAGTCCTCATAATAATCCTCGTTCCAGGGCTTTTCTTTCTTCTGAAAATCATAAGCTGTAAAAGCCTCATCCCCATACATCAACTCCAAACGGTCAAGTTCTTTCAATGCATCCTTTTCTGAAATAGAATTATTCAAGATCTTTCTTATCAGCTTGATACTCTCATCCGTTGCGCTCATTTTCAATCCTCCTTAAATTCAAACATTTTTTCTATTTTATTCTTTCCATCTTCAAGTTCCATTTTTTCTTCATTCAAATCAGCAATTTTATGTATGATCTCGTTCAGTTTTATCTCAAGCTTCTTAAGCCTCGGATTCATAGACGCTAATTCTCTTAACAACAAGTTTTCCAATTCAGTTGAAAAACCTTTTGCAGTTTCTCCGTGTGCCTCAATGATTTTTCTGTTTACTGTTAATAGTTCTGCCTCAATATCCTTTTCGTACATTTCTTTTGCTTTCTTCTGTTTTAAATCATCTAATCGAAAAACCAAAATATGCTTACTTATTTCGTTCAAATCTTTCTCAATATTATTTACCGGAGCCATAACAAGAGGACAATTAGCAGCAATATCCTCCAGAGTCTCTTTTTCCGTTTGTGTCAATCCCTGACACTCTTTTATGATATTACAACATCTATCTTTCAAATCATCCGTATATTTTTTCACATATTCCTCAGAGTTTGTAACAAGAGTATCTTTCATGGTCTTTGTGATTTTTATAAACCTATGCTCCATCCCGCTTATAAAATTAGAAACTTTCTCTTTTCCTCCACCCTGTTTCCTGCGCCTCCATTCTGAGTCTACCTCCAAATCAATTTTGTCAGATGTAGATTGCTTTAAATGTCCTACCTGTGTGTGCATGTAATTTACATAATCCTTTTGGAAAAATGTCTCCGATTTAGTAATCTCTCTCTTTAACTGTTTAATCAGTTCCTGCTTGACTTCTCCTATGTTAGCTTCAATATTGGATTTAACAATTTTCTGCTCTTCTTCTTTTGCCCGAAGTTCAGCCCCTGTCTCCTTTATCGCTTCCGCCAAATAGTTTTGTGCTTGCAAGCATTTATTATACATCGCATATTTTTCAGCGAACTCCAGTATTTCTTCCTCAATACAATGCAACCCGCTGTTGATATAAAGCAAATTCGCTTCATTCTGTTCCATAGAATCAATATTTAAAGCATAATTTTCTTCTCTTGATTTTGGCAGTCTATTATATTTATATAACTGAGTATAGCGTGAGGAGTTCGTCTGTGTAAACCGATTCTTTTCCTTATCGAAAGTCCAGGAATAGTCCTCGTCAACCCAGGATGACTCATTATCACGATCCTCTTTTTTCCCTCCAAGGCCAATAATCGAAGAGACAAAAAACAATCGGTTGTTTTTCCAATTAAATAAGGCCGTTTCTTCATTCGAGTTCTTCAATTTCTCAGGATTCACCTGGTCAGACTTGTTTACAACAACCATCGCATCCGCGACATCCAGCTGCCCGTTCACCTTTTCCAATTCTTTTAAAAGTTCTTTTGTTCCTCTGTCCATATCTGTAGGTGTAGTAACTACAATCGGCAGTCCATTCGTCTGATCTCCTAATGCTTTCTTCAACAATTCAAAATGATCCGCATGGCTGTCCGCATCAGAACCTGGAGTATCATAAAAAATAAATCGATAATTGGAATTATTCATTTTTCCTTTGATATAAGGAATTTCCACTGCTACCAGTTCTGAAATAAAATCTTCTCCCTTTTTTGCATAGTCATTTATGATACCTAGTGAAATATATAATTTCTCAGTAATATCGCAATCCATTTTCATGTCTAATTGGTTGCACAGATTATAAAATAATTCTGAATCCAATTCACCCTCGATCTTATACTTATGATCTTCAAATGAGAGCACTATATTTTCTATATGATTCTTGAAGGTAATGCGTCCTGCTCCTTCCAACATACTAATGCGGTAAATTCTTGCTGTTTTTGGTGCCGTATCACTCGGCAAAAATTCGGCACCAAGTAAAGCATTGATAAATGCGGATTTTCCAGAACTATATACTCCAGTTACGCACACCGGAATAGTTTCCTTTGTCACTTCAATGTATTTTTTTATATAATTACGATTCACTTCCGATTCATTGTCATAAAACACATTTGCCAGATTCACAAAAATAGCATTTATCTCAGGCATAATCTCTTTTGCCGAACGAATAGAGTATTCTCCCTTTTCCAAAGAAACATCTTTGTCAGCGAAGAATCTGTCAATTATATTCTGTATATCATGATAATCATCCGCTGTACCTTCAAAAACAATCGTTAATCCCCGTCCGCCCCGATTATAAGCTCCGTTAATTCTATTAATAATTTCTATTGCGCTGTGTTGAATAGATGTATGAATATACTTTTCCTCAAGAACAAGGGGAGATTTATTTCCCAGATCATACCATCCTAACACATCATTTTCATCCGTTTTCCATTGCTGATATGAGATTGTTTTTGTATAAGGATTACACCTAATTTTGATTTTGTTTCTTTCCATAATTTTCCTCCGCTTATTATAATTTCATATTACTGTCTTCGTTTACTTCAATTTTCACACAGTCAAAATTTTTCACACGGCAAGGCACTTAAAAAATTATAAATCTAATAGCCAAAGGTGCTGCAATCGCAAGAATCATCACAGCGAGTTTCACGCGAAAAATAGTCTCTCCATACATAATATCAGCATAGCTTTTTCCAGCACCATATCCAAATCCTCTTATCGCAGTACCAATTTTTTTATGTCTACGAAAAAATGCTTTGCTTTCCATGAAATCATCAACCGTATTTCTCACTTTATCTTCTACCACCCGATCAGCCACTTTACTAATAAACATATATAGACTGGCAGCCGCTATCAAACTTATTATTACAAGACTCCAAATAGGAGCTCCACCTCCTGTCACGATCCGAATCAAAAAGACAATGTAAGGTATTAAATATTCCTCTAATAAAACCGCAATCACTTGTACAGCAATAAAAATTAAGGCTATACCAATCACCTTGCCCATTTTTTCTACCTTTCTAACACTCAGTTTTTGTACTGTCCCGTTTCCCTCATAGAAGTAATTCATATACGTTTTTTCTTAATATAGCACATCAGAAAGACAGAAAATGTCGCTGTCAAAATTTTCCTATCTCTTATGAAGTTTTTCGTTACTGTTCACACCCCGATTTCGCAGCTGCTGCGTGGTCAGAGCATGTCCAACCAGAAAAGAATTTTCTCATTCTTGCAACCTACCAGCTCATAAGATAATATCCTGCACTCCCACTTTTACTGGTTTTTCATTTTCAAAAACAACAGCCAATCCGTTTTCCATATCAAATCTATAATCACACATAATGGCGACTATATGTTTCTGTTTACTTCTTGCAACATATAGATACCTTGGAATTACATATTTAAAAATATTATCTATAGAAGTTGCGTCTATTTCTTCAGCATTGTTTTCAACACAATATTTTTCCACCAGTTTTTCTGATATAACAATTGCATCCTGCGCATTACAAAATGCCGCCAGAGCACTTTTTTGAGAAGGAAGGATTTCCTCATTTTTAAAGCAATCATACTCTACTTCCAAATCAAATTGTCTTCCCCAAATATTAAGAGCAACTTTATTCATCAAATTTCCCTCCATTCTCTACTAAATCACGTTTTTTACACTCCGATACCCCACCCAGATGGCCAAAATAGTCATTTACTTTTGTGGGAATAAGATCACAGGTTTTCATATCATTTCTTTCATGCCAGGAATACCCTTTTTCCTGTCTCCATTCCTTTACATCTCGTGCACTCCAATCATTTCTATTCTCTCTCCCCTCTTTATTCCATTGTTCTGCACATTTTTCATCACACTGTTCAAAATTCCTGCTTCTTTTTTCCGTCATATCGTCAATCTCGACGGTTGATTCAGAAACGCCTGAAAAATCAGGAATTGCGTCCTTGTATGTAATGAAGTCTTTTCCATAAATAGCAAGGATACTTTTGATTTCCTGATCAGTTGGCGTGTAATCGGAATTTCCACGTTCCCCCGACCATATTCCTCGTTCGCCTGAATCACCAGGAGTCTGCATCAACCTTTCTTCGAAAGAACTATAGTAAATGTCCTCTTCATCATCTTGACAATCTTTCGTTTCTTCTGCGGTATTTTCCGTAATCTCATCCCTATCGGCATCAAATTTTGAAAAAAATAAAGACTGTAGATAACTCTTTGCTTCACTTACAGTAATATCCGTTTCTGGCTTAATGTTCTTAAAAGAAGCCGACTCAATCTTCCGAATTTCATCAACATCTAAAGAATGAACTTCGCTCATCAAAAAACTCCCCCTTTACTTTTGTAAACTTCCCTAAATTTTGAAAGCAGATTATCATATTCTGCATCGCGTTCTGTCTGTTCAAATAAAATCAGTACAACAGCTGTGTTTTTACAATTTCTATCTTATCTTTTTTCTCGAATATATTCTCCATATCTCCCTGTCACAGACAATTGCCGACTCAATCCGAGGTTCACAACAAAGGACTTTCATTTTCTCTCAATCACTTCCACCGCGTCGCCCTGGCTTCTCAGCCACATATCAATTCCTTTTCCGAACATCTCCGCGCTCAGGATGTATACCCCGTCCTCTTCTGCCAGGATTTTGGCGGTCGGCAGGCGGTCAAGGATGGCTTCGATATTTGTACCGGAGTATTTGAATTTCAGCTTCTGAAGCTTTCCGCCATACATGAACTGGATGCGTTTGCGGAATTCGCCTTCCTCGAAGCGGCTGCTGTACGGGATATGAAAATGCTCGTTCAGCACGGTCAGCTTCTGGATGCGGTCAATACGATAGATGGTGGGAAAAGAATCGTTCAGCACGTCAAAATGTTCCCGTGACTCGTCTCCGTCATCCAGAAAAGCGGTCAGGTAAAAATAGTACTCGGAAAAAAGGAGTGCGACAGGCTTCAGCTTACGCGTGACGAGGTTCTGGTCTTTTCCGCGCCGGTACTCGATTTCTATGTACTGGCAGGAGCGGATAGCCTGTCCGAGATCCCACATTTTGTCCAGGAAAACGGTTTTGTGCTGTGGTTCAATATAATGGAATGCCTCGTTGCGTATCAGATCGGCCACAAGCTTCTGGTTTTCTTTCGGCACGCAGCCTTCGATCAGACGCTCCAGCATGGAGTCCATCTCTTTTTTGGTAAAAGCCCGGCTGTCGAGCAGGATTTTGCAAATCGCAAGAATCTCGCTGTTCGTCAGCTTCATGGTATAGGTCTGCTCCAGGCGATAGCCTTTGCGGACACGGTCATATATCACAGATGTTGGATATCCGTTGTTGGGAGTATGGATTTCGAGATAGTCTCTGATGTCGTCAATGTCGCGCTGGATGCTGCGCTCGTTCACGTCATAATGCAGCGCTTCCTCCGCCTTGTTGATCAGGTGCCCATTCATCAGTTTTGTGTAAATCCCAAGAATCCGCTCTACTTTGCTATTTCTGTCGTTCTCTATTCCGTTCATAGAACTTTTCCTTTCGTGATGTTTTTGTAACTGTTCTAAATAGTTACTTTTTCCCAGTATAACGCATCAGAAAGACAGGATGTGTCATTCCCGGATTTTTGACACCATTTCTCGACATTTTTTGACAATTATTGCAGTTGTGTTCGATTATATACCTCCCCTACCTGAGAAATCAATAAATTTTTCGGGTTTGTTTCAGATTTTCTGCGAAATTTTGGGCAATAAAAAGCCGCCCTTTTGAGGCTGAAGTGAAAAGTTTATTTCCACACCAAAATTTGTGATTTTCCGGTGGATTTCACTCTTTCAGGGATTAAAAGCACAGTCAAGGAGTAAAACTTCATTCCATTTACGCCATCATTTACCCAGTAGAATTGGGTAGGCCATATGGTGTAAGACTGATTTCCACTAGGTTTTTGCTGCGAACGCCGGAAATACAAGTGGAATTTTGAGTAAGACTGAATTCCACTTGTACCCCCGAGTTGTGGAATTTAAATTTTCATTTCACTCCGCCCTTTTGAGGGTTGGATTTAAGGATTTTCTGAAACAAGCTAATTTTTGAGGACGACCTTTAAGCGGGGCAAAGAAAATACGATCATGTGAGAGAAAAAATGCTTTCGCATGGCCGTATTTTTATGCTGTAAACATCACAAATTCTGTTCAAAATGATTGGTGGTATTACCCGCTTGCTATTCTGTTGATTAAGAGCGAATATGACACTACCCCAATGGGAAATCACAGAAGCTTGTAGCGTGTGATGCTGCTCCAGTTTTCTGGAAATCCCATTGCATTCAGCAGCATTGGCTCTGTAAGCGTATGGGAATGAGTTAGGACAGTATTTATTAGTTTTACAAGCTGCTTCTTGAAGTCGATAAATTCATATCGGGGAAGCAAATAACGGAAGGCTATTACAACGGAAAACAAGTCTGATTTTCCGCGGAGATACTGCGCACCCTTCTGAGGAATGCCAAGTTTTCGATGGAGTATAGTATCCGGCATATCCACACGGCAACGGAAAGAGTAAAACCGTTCATTGTGGGCACAGACATTCCTATAATAGGTAAGCGCTTTCAGATACTGCCCCAGTTCCTTTTCATTTACACCGTTAAAATTAACACTGATTTTTGTTTGCACACCGGTTTTCAAGAAGGAATACATCTTTGACAACTGCCCGAAGGTCAGTGTATTCATCATAACCCAGAGAGGAACATTCCCATATGTATTTCTCTGATAGACAACGTAGGGATGATTGGTGTTAGAATGTGCCTCGATGGTGAGCATTTGAATCAGGCGCTGAATATCTGCACTATTCTTCCGGGTTATATTGTAATTTGCTGCATTCAGATAATCCTTTTCCATGTGCGTGTAGGTCTGCGAAAAATGATAGGAAATCAGGGAACGCATTTTCTGCTCAATGTGGCAAAGGTACTTGAAAAACAGCGCACGGAGTGATTCATCAAAATAGTAAAGCTGTATAAGATCATCAAACGTCGTGCCAGGACGGTACTGACGTGTCATTGGATTATAAAAGAGCTGCTTATAGCCGCCGATCAAGGCATAGTAGCTGATGCTTGTCAAAACATTCTGGGCATAAACAGAGTCTGGAATCAGCAGCTTTTTATCTTCTGTCAGCTTTGTAAGCTGCTCGGTATAAGTCAGAAACGGTTTTATTTGTTTTTTCGGCATTTTTCGCATCTCCATAAAAGAAAAAGGAGGGCCCGCAGGTCCTCCTTCCGGTCGCAGGCATCGCAAGTTTCTGCAACCTGATCACTGGGGTTATTCTAACATCTGTGCCGCAGAAAGTCAAGACCGCTTGGACACATCTGTAGGGATAACCGCAGAAATAATTATATGCCACACAGCAAGAAAAAATGCAGTCTTTCAGTAATATTTTGACATAGGAACTAAAAAGCCTATGAATAACCATTGCGTGTTTAGAAAGGAGATTTGTCTGTGTTTCTGCTTTTTATTCCACCTTCGAAAATAAGATCCGGTCGTTATCAAGCTCCTTGCCCGCCCCGGTCCGGAACTTCTCCAGCAGCCCGTCTACGGTCAGCCCGGCGCGCTCTTCGCCGCTGATGTCAAGTACGATATGGCCGTCGTCCATCATCAGGGTACGGTTCCCCATTTCCAGAGCAGAATGCATATTATGCGTGATCATCAGGCAGGCGAGATGATTTTCTTCCACGACGCGTTTTGTAATATCGATGACTTTGTCTGCGGTAGCCGGATCGAGCGCCGCTGTGTGCTCGTCGAGAAGCAGGATTTTGGGCGGCACGAGGGTGGCCATCAAAAGCGTAAGCGCCTGTCGCTGTCCGCCGGAGAGAAGACCAACGGGCTGTTTCATGCGATCCTCAAGCCCCATATCGAGAAGGGCAAGACGTTCCTGAAACATTTTCCGTTCGGCTGTGGTGATTCTGGAAAAAACGGCTTTCTTCTTTGCCACACGCAGGTAGGCGAGCGCCAGATTTTCCTCGATGGTCATGTGCGGGGCGGTGCCTTTCATCGGGTCCTGAAACAGGCGGCCGATGTCGACCGCGCGCTTGTATTCCGGCACATAGGTAATGTCGCGGTCGTCCAGATAAATATGCCCCTCATCCGGGAAAAAACTTCCGCCAATGCAGTTGAAAAGGGTCGATTTCCCGGCGCCGTTGCTGCCGATGATCGTCGCGAAATCACCATCGTTGACAGTCAGCGTCACGCCGGCCAGAGCCGTCTTTTCATTGACTGTACCCGGGTTAAAAACCTTCCTCACGTTACTGATTTTTAACATGGCGTTCACCTCCATTTTCTCCGAAGTCCCAGTCGTATCCATTTATCCGAATTCTTTCATGGCAGAAATCCCATTCGCTTCCTGCTCTCCATCTTTCTTCACCGTTAAAATCCGCATTCCATTCTTTCACGACTGGCTTCCCCCTTTCTCCGGCGCCGAATTTGTGATTTTCCGCTTCTGGAGCGCAACCCGTTCTTTCAGGTACGGCGCGGCAATGGCGATGGCCACGATAATCGCGGATACCAGCTTCATCGCCTCCGCCGGTACATGAAGCCGCAGGGCAATTGCAATGACAAAACGATAAACGCAGCTGCCGACGATCACACCGACAATACGCCGCGGGATGGAACGTTTTCCAAGCAGCGTCTCGCCAATGATCAGGCTCGCGAGGGCAATGGTCACCATGCCGGTGCCCATATTGATATCACAGGATTTCTGATACTGGCCAATCAGGCAGCCGGAGAGCGCTGTCAGGGAGCCGGAGATGCACAGGCCTACCGTCACGGTAAAGCCCGGATTAATACTGGAAGCGCGCACCATATCTTCATTGTCGCCGGTCGCACGGATGGAAAGACCAAGCCGTGTCCCCAGGAACCAGGCCAGCAGCAGACAAGTCACCAATACAATGATTGCCGATACAATCAGCTTGTACCAGGTCGCCCCGAAGAAATCTTTACACAGGCTGTAAATTGTGTCTTTCTTGAAAATCGAAAGATTCGAAGAAAAGCCCATTACAGCCAGATTGACCGTATAAAGTCCTGTGTTTACAATGATTCCGGAAAGGATGGGTTCCACTCCCAGCCGGGTCTGCAGCGACGCCATGATAAAGCCGGAGCAGACGCCCGCCGCCATGGCTGCGAACAATGCCAGGATCGGATGGCCCATGATGGCCACCTGCGCACCGACGGCGCAGCCCAGCGTAAAGCAGCCGTCCGTGGAGAGGTCCGCGATATTTAAAATGGAATAGCTCAAAAACAGAGCCAGCGCGATCAGCCCATAGATGATGCCCAACTCCAGAGCGTTCGTCACTACCGAGAGTGTAATAATTGAACTCATGAAAATTCCGATTCCTTTCTTTATAGCACAGTAGCCCGCCTGGGGATTTTGTGTCTGTCCCAGGCGAGCTTTTCTTTTTCTGTATCGATCCGGCTGCTGTCTGCCATTCCTCACGCATTCCACACCAGGCGTCTCGCTTCGCTCCTGTCAGCGCAAAGCAGAGTTTTCCCTGCCGAATTCAAACAATATTCGTTATCACTCCATACTCTCTGCCGTCACAACCTCTACGATCTGCGTTGCTACCTCTTCGAATCCGCTGTAGTCAATGCCGAGCGCTTCCGCGGTCTCCGTGTTGACGGTGACAATACCATTGTCAAATGTGACAACTGCGGTCTCTGCCGGATCCGCACCCTGCAGGATGGAAACAGCCAGATCAGCGGTCTCTTTTCCGAGCAGCTCATAGTCTACGCCATAGCCGACAAACGCGCCGTTTACCGCGAAGGAATCTGCGCCGGTGTAGTGCGGAATGCCCGCCTCGATCAGTGTCTCATAGATGGAAAGCTCCGCAGACATTACAGTATTATCGGTCGGGGTAAAGATCGCCTCTACGCCGTCCGCGATCAGAGATTCCACCGCCTGCTGAATTTCCGCGGTGCTGGTTCCGGTTGCTTCATAATACTCAATGCCTTTCTCCTCCAGATATGCCTTTGCGTCCGCAATCGGCTGCTCCGAAGAGTCCTCAGACAGGCTGTACAGAAGGCCTACCTTGGAAAGATCCGGATTCGCGATAAACATCAGGTCGAGAATCGCCTCGGTATTCAGCGCGTCACTGGTTCCCGTAATGTTTCCGCCCGGCTCCTCCATCGAGTCGACCAGCTCAGAGCCTACCGGATCAGACACTGCCGCGAACACAATCGGGATATCCTTACCGGAGTCCTCGATCTCTTCCTGCAAAATGCTCACCGGCATCGTAGCGATCGGGATCACGATATCCACATCGTCGTCATTCACCAGCTGAGACGCCTGCTGCATCATTGTGGAAGAATCCGCGTTGCCGCTGTAAACATAGCCCTCATAGACATAGGTGTCCTCGCCTTCCTCAGAAAGCACATCCAGCTCTGCGAGGATTGCGTCCTCAATTTGATCCAGGGACGCATGATCCATAAGCTTCAGAATACCTACCTTATACTCCTCCGCCATCGCCGTGCCGGATACCGTCATAGCTGCCATCGTCGCCGCAAGTGCGCATACTGCCAATTTCTTTTTCATTTTTAAAACTCCTTTCTTGGTAAAAAATAAAATTCTATCGTTACACCGGTACCACGCTGCCCGCATACGGAAGCACGTACACCGTTTTCCCGGTGAAGTCGATCTTGCTTAACATTCCCCCAGATCGGTTCCTGCCTCAATCCCCATGGGGCGAACCATTTCCGGATCCAGCGCACGCCGATGGTTCTGCCGGATCGAGTCGCGCCCGGAAACGCCCGGCAGCCCGTAAAGGCAAACCCGGAAATTAAAAAAGTCCTTATGTAAAACATAAGGACAAAATCTATTCTGCGGTACCACCTTATTTGCCATCTGCACCTAATCCGAATATCTGACTAAAATTCCCGCCGCTCTGCTCCGATCCACAGGTCGCGGTCAGCTATTTATCATCTGCTCCGATCAAAGCACAGACAACCTCTCTGCGAAATGCTGACACATTTCCGACCCTTAACGCAGGCATACGTCTCGGCTACTTTCCGCGAACTCCTGATACCATTTCCCATATCAGTCCCTCAACGCGCGGCGTTCACCTCGCCCTCCGTGACCCATTTGCAGGCTGCTTACTGTGGGTATCCCAGCACCACCCACTCTCTGTGAGCGCATCTCCTGTTTGACTTTCACATCGTCGGTTTTTCTTATTTATATAGTCGCAGCTGCAGAATTCCTGCCTGCCACGAACTACCGTTATTTTGGCATACACAAACGAATTTGTCAACCGATTTTTTGTTGCTTTTTTCTTTTCTATCCGGTAAAATCGCTACAGGTCTCACCCTAACTTATTCACAACAGCATAACCACCACAGGATAACTTCCTTAAGCAAAAGGAGCTCAAAAATGAATACAACATTCATCAGAGAAGCAAAAATCGAAGACGCCCAGCGCCTCCTGGACATTTACCGCTATTATGTTGAAAACACCGCTATCAGCTTTGAATATATAACCCCGTCTCTCCCGGAATTTATAGAACGCATGAAAGGAATCATGAGTCGCTACCCGTATCTTGTCGCTGAAAGGGACGGTCTCATCCTGGGCTATGCCTACGCCCATCCCTTTGTGGGACGGGCTGCTTACGACTGGTCAGCGGAACTGACCATTTACCTCGACCAAAATGCACGAAAATGCGGATTAGGCCGCATGCTTTATGAGACGCTGGAAAAGCGTCTGAAAGAGATGGGCGTTCTCAATTTATACGCCTGTATCGGATATCCGGAAAAGGAAGACGAATACCTGACACGAAACAGCGCCGACTTTCACGCACACCTGGGATTCCGCAATGTCGGAACATTCCGCAAATGCGGTTATAAGTTTGGGCACTGGTACGACATGATCTGGATGGAAAAACTCATCGGAGAGCATCCGGACGGACCGGCGCCGGTTCGACACCCCTATTTGCCATTTTAGGAGAAGAATGGTATAATCCCCGCATAAGGAGGATCATTCCACAATGGCAATTGCGAAAGTATTTCTTTTTTTCCTGTGGGCAGTTGTGCTGCCATTCCTGACTGGTTCTTTCTGGTCTTTGACATGTAATAAAAAAGAAAACAAACCAGGCATTCTCCTCCTGGCCTGTTTTTATGGTGTTTTTATCGAATTTGCATTATTTGAATGCCTGGCGATTCCTATGGTTTTTCTGCGCTGTTCCCTACAGCAGCTCAGTTTTGCGTGGCTGATTCTCTCGCTGCTCTGCGCGGCGTTTTCCCTGTACAAAACACTTTCGTCGGCACGTTTTCTCTCCGTTTTTCATGAAAAGCTCGAAGGCGCGCACCAACGCTTTACCCCGCTTCTGGGTGTGGTTCTCCTCTGTGTTTTCCTGCAGGCCGCCTGTGTAACATTTTCTCAGCACATTGACGATGACGATGCGTTCTATGTGGCGACGGCGGTGACTGCCGTGGAGACGGATACGCTGATGGAATATAATCCTTATACCGGCAACCTTTATCAAAATATCCCGACCCGCTACGTGCTTTCCGCCTGGCCGCTGTACCTGGCCGCGCTTTCCACCCTGTGCGCCGGACTTCATCCGACCCTGATTGCACATCTGCTGCTTCCGGGGCTGATTGTGCTATTTGCCTATCTGATTTATGCCCTGATCGCGCGCGATTTATTTGCAGACGACCACCACAAGCAGGATCTGTTCCTGCTGTTTGTCGTGCTGATTCTGAGCTTTTCCGGGTTTTCTGTCTACTCCTCCGGCGTGTTTCTGTTTACACGCGGCTGGCAGGGAAAAGCGCTTGTGGCTGCCATCATACAGCCCGCACTCTTCTATTTATGCAGGCGCGCCATGAAAGATGCGGAAGGAAAGGCCGCCTGGTTTCAACTGTTTTGCGCAGTGACTTCTGCCTGTATGTTTTCTTCCATGGGCGTTGTATTGTCCATCCTTCCAGTCGCTGTCTATACTGTAGTTTACGGATTCGAGCAAAAAAAATGGCAATATCTGCCCTGCTCACTCCTCGCATGCAGCAGCGCGGTCGTATGCGGGGTTGTTTATCTGGTTCTTTGATAATTTTGTTTCTGCGAAGGTACTGAACACTTACGAGGGCAGAGCTTATTACAAAAATATATCCAGGAAAGGAGTTTCCGCATGGCATCCGCATTTTCAGATATATTCCAGGAAGTATCGGGATATTTTTCAAACTATTTCGCGGACAGCTTTTATCCGCTGTTGTTTCTTCTCGCGCTCCTGCTGATTTTTTTTCACCCCGGCGCAAAAAAAGAGCGGGCTGCCCTTTGCGGGTCAAACCTGCTGTTTCTCGTGATTATTTTCTGCCCTCTGACGGCATATCTGGTGATGAAAATGATCGGCAGCCTTGTATACTGGCGGATGTTCTGGCTGCTCACAATTCCGCTTACGCTCGCCTTTGCGCTTGTATGGCTGATTACTGGATTTTCCAGGAAAACGGTACGAGCTCTGACTGCCGTGCTTGCCGCCGCCGCCATCATTTGCAGTGGCCAGTTTATCTTTACCGGGGAGACCTTCAGCGCGCGGGCAAATTATTTTAAAATACCCACGGAGGCAATTTATGTAGCGGAAAATATTTCCGAACACGCCGAAGAAGAAGGCATTGAAAGCCCGAAAGCGGTCGTTCCCATCGCGCTCTGCAGTTACATCCGGCAATATGACGCCGGCATACGGCTGGCCTACGGACGGAATATGGTAAAAGGGGAAGTCACACAGTCGAAACTATATGAAGAAATCAACAGCGAATCCCCGCGGGCGAAACGGCTTGCACGGCTCGCGCGAAAAGCGGAATGTACTTACATTGTTCTCCCGTCCGCTCTTTCACTGGACGAAAAGCTGGCGAACAATTCTTTCATCAAAATAGCGGAAGCCGGGGGTTACGCCATCTATTTCGACTCTGAATATGAATAACGGTTATACCAGTATTCGCCAAAATAAAGCAGTCCTGTTGTTACTGGTCACAACCCGACCACGCGCTTGCTGCGGAGCTAGTACCTCGTCTCCAAATTATCTCGACTTTATACTTGCCTGAATTTCCATCTGCTTCGTTGTCATCAGTCGACGTAGCCACCGCTACGCCTCCTTCTTCCGCCTTGCATATGAAAATTCATTCTGCGTCTAAAGTCGAGCTATTTGGAAGACGATGTACTAGGGTTGAAATAAGGTAAATTTGGTCATGATGTGACCTGTAACGCCCTGCCGTCTCAGACATACTCCTTCAGCACCTGCCAGAGCGCAGAGAGCGGCAGACCGACCACACTGTTATAGTCTCCTTCAATTCCCTTTACCCACAGGCCGAATTTTCCCTGGATGCCGTAAGCGCCTGCTTTGTCCATCGCTTCACCAGTATCCAGATAGCGCTCCGTCTCTTCCTCTGTCATGGGATACACTTCCACTTTCGTTTCACAGAAAAACGTATGCTTCTTTGTCTCCGCCATTTCCTTAACCAGCACCGTAACACCGGTAAAAACAGAATGTACCTTGCCCTGCAGCTGCCGGAGCATCCGATATGCGTCCGCGCGGTCTGCCGGTTTTCCCAGGATCTCATTGTCCCAGACGATCGTATCCGAGCCAATCACAATCCCTTCCGGTATCTGTGCCGCGACTGCCTCCGCTTTGCTTGCTGAGAGTGCTTTAACTACCATCGCCGGTTCATTCAGGAAAACGTCCTCTTCCCCCTGCGAACTGTCCAGGCGTCCTGCATTCTTATCCGTCGTCGCGTCGTTTTTCACAATTGTCTCATGCGTCTTCAAAAGAGAGCGCACCACCGCCTCTTCATCCACTTCGCCCGGAATCACTTCAAATTCCAATCCTGTCTGCGCCAGAAGTTCTCTCCTTCGCGGGGAACCGGACGCCAGTATAATTCGTCTCATCTTTCTCTCCTGTTATTTTCTTTGCCCATACCCGCTTGACGAAATACGGCTGATTGGTGTATCCTTGTCTCCGGTTCTCTTTGCAGTCACTCGGGCATGAAAAGCCTTGAATAGAAAGGATTCTTCTATGTTTTCAATCATTATTACCCAGATCATCAAAATGCTTCTGATTCTTCTTGTCGGCGTCCTGTGTTATCGACTGAAGCTGATCGATGATCACGCCAACAAAGGTCTCGCAAACCTGCTTCTTATGGTAGTAAACCCGATCGTCGCCGTCACAGCGCTGCAAACCGATTACAGTCCGGAGCTGGTGACCGGGCTGCTGATTTCCTACGGCCTCGCCATACTTACTCACCTGTTTATGATTCTGATCTCGAACCTTTGCATCCGCGAAGATGGAAATGACAATTGTGCCGTAGAGCGCTTTGCTGCCACCTATTCCAACTGTGGATTTATCGGAATTCCGCTGGTACAGAGCATCCTGGGCAGTGAGGGCGTCCTCTATCTGACTGCCTATATGACAGTCTTTAATATCTTTTCCTGGACGCACGGACTCGGTCTTATGACCAGAGACCGTTCCTCCTCTCACGACAAACCAGGGGTTGCTGCATCCGTAAAAACGCTGCTTGGCCACCTGTGTACACCGATGATCATCGCAAGCTTCCTTGGACTTATCTGCTTTTTCCTGCAGATCAAGTTCCCGCCGATTCTCTCGGATACACTCACTTACATTGGAAACATGAACACGCCCCTTGCTATGATCATCGCAGGCGTCTCCGTCGCGCAGACCAGCATCCCCGCCATACTAAAAAACAAGCGGATTTATCTGGTCTCCCTGATCAAGCTGATCCTTATGCCCGCAATCCTGTTCGTGATTCTCCTGGTCGTGCGGGTAAACTCCACTGTGGCCTACACCATGCTGGTCGCCGCTGCCTGCCCGTGTGCTGCCACCGGCACTGCGTTCGCGCTGAAATTTCAGAAGAACTATGCCTACTCTTCTGAGATTTACGCTTTCTCCACGCTCTGCTCTCTGCTCACGGTTCCAGCTTTTGTGTACGCGGCAGAGCGGCTGTTATAAGGCTCCGCTTTTATCTGGCAGCCGGAAAATACCTTACGCAGCCCTGCGCATAAAACAGCAAAACCGCAGCCTGCCCTTCACCACGAGCTGGCTGCGGTATAATATCGCCTTTGTTCTCATTGGCGCAGATAAATCCCCTGCGACTCAATATAATCGTCCAGATCCGCGATGGTCTCCTCTGCCCAGGTCTCACTGATCGGGCCTTTCGGGGCTGCATCCGCCTTATCCTTCTCCGGTGATGGTGCTTCCTGTGTTTCCCTCAGTTTCTTCTCCTGTTCCTTCCCCATAGAAATTCCTCCTTCCGGATTGCCCGTGCATATCCACAACTACATTGCCGCAGCATCAGACCTATCTCCTGATGCAGTCACGCAGATCATCCGATTCGACAATATCAGAAAATCAGCTTCTATACGTTAACCGTTTTTTATATATAAGAACCCATATCCCCGGACTCATCCGGAGCCATGTCTGCCTTATTCTTCCAGAAACCTTCCTGACCAAGCTCCGTCATGCTCACACGTCCCTTGAACTGAAGCTCCGGATTCTTGATGCTAACCCTCGTCCTGGCCGGTACAGAAGACGTAATAAACGCATTCGAACCAATAATAGCCCCTTCGCCAATCACCGTCTCTCCGCCCAAAATTGAAGCTCCGGAATATACGGTCACATCATCTTCAAGGGTAGGATGTCGCTTTTTATTGCGAAGGCTCTGGCCACCCCTCGTTGAAAGAGCGCCAAGCGTCACACCCTGATAAATCTTCACGCGTTTTCCAATCTCTGTGGTCTCTCCAACCACAACGCCTGTGCCATGGTCAATGAAAAAATATTCCCCAATCGTCGCGCCCGGATGAATATCAATCCCGGTCAGATTATGCGCGTACTCTGTCATCATACGCGGAATCAGCGGTACCCCCAGCTTGTGAAGCTCATGCGCAATCCGGTTTACTGTAATCGCAAACACTCCAGGATAAGAAAGAATCACTTCATCCGTATTAAATGCCGCTGGGTCTCCATCATATGCTGCCTGAACATCCGTAGCAAGAATCGCGCGCAATGACGGAATGGTCAGCAAAAACGCACGTACGATCTCTTTCGCCCTTGTGTCGGCTTCTTCCAGACTTTCCGGCGCGTTCTCCGAATGATACAGGGCTCGCGTAACCTGCTTCCGCAGACGATACTGCACATTTTCAAGCAACTCTCCTACGTGATAACTGATCGCGTCACGGTTCAGATTCTTCATCTCAAGGAAACCCGGAAACAGCAGGCAGCGAATCTCTTCGAGAATATCCACAATCTCTGCCCGGTTCAGGCGATTCTCCATATCTATGCTGCAAGTTTTCGGATATTCCCGGTAACTGTCCAGAATCTCTCCAACCAGATCATTCATCTCCTGCTGTTTAAACACCGCTTCCATACATTCAAATTCCTTTCATCGTGTCATCATATGCGGTAAAATCGATCGATTTTTCTCTTTTCTCATTAATATTATCCGACCTTATCCGGCTCTTCTGGAGATGTCTCCGATTCTATCGTCTCCATCTTCGGCGCTGCATCCGTATTTGTCTTGTCTTCTTCGATTTCATCCGATTTCTCTGTCTCACCTGCTTCGGCTTCTTCCAATGCTTCTGTCTCATCAGCTTCGGCTTCTTCCAATGCTTCTGTCTCATCAGCTTCGGCTTCTTCCAATGCTTCTGACTCATCTGCTTCAACCGTATCCGATGTCTCCGTCTCGACCGTCTCTGACGGTGCATCCTCTTCGGATGAGACGCTTTCCTGACTCACCTGCGCATTACTCTCGTCCGTCTCCAACGCCCCGGCCGGTTCATCCTCTACTATTGTAAATACTTCCGGCATCTTACACCCGCAATTCGAGCAAAACCTCTCAAATTCGCCAACCTCCATTTTACAATTTGGACAGAGCGTCACTCCCTTTTTCGCGCGTACCTGCCCTCTCAAAGCTTCGATGTTTTCAAACTCTGCTTTCAGTGCGGCAAACTCCGATTCAAACTCTTCCAGCGGATTCTCTCTGTATTTATCATAGAGCTTTTTCCCCATTTCCGCATACATAGAATGTATTTTTTTCTTTTCCGCATTAATATTGGAATTCAGCTGTCTGACCTCATTCATTTTCTGAACCTCAGCAACTGTATCCATACTAATCTGTCTCACCTTTGATGTAATATCGTCAAATGTCATTACTATGAACCTCCTTTAACGAACAAAATACCCTGCATTCGATAGAAAAATCGAACTATTTTCCAAGAATTTACTATTTCGGCTTTCGAAAATTCTTGTCCAGATTATAGCAAAACGTTCTATAATATTCAAGACGTTCTCCATATGTTTTATTTTCTATTTATGCAAAGTTTATCTTCGTTTTACACTTTTGGTAACGGTTCTGAAATGTTACCAATTTTAGATATGAGATAGCATTTGCTTTGCGAGAAGCTTTTGTCCAATGTGCGCCCCGCATATAAAGAAAGGAACCACTCTTCAGTGATTCCTTCGCGAGGTGCCAGCCGGAATTGAACCGGCGATAGAGGTGTTGCAGACCTTTGCCTTACCGCTTGGCTATGGCACCATATAAAATAGAAGAAACATGCATCAATCCCACATTCCCATGAAAACTGATACACATTTAAGTGACTCCACCGGGAATTGAACCCGGGTTACCGCCGTGAAAGGGCGATGTCTTAACCGCTTGACCATGGAGCCAGAATATCTATATAATAGAAAACTCCCCGAGTTGGGCTCGAACCAACAACCCCTCGGTTAACAGCCGAGTGCT
>JAJPWX010000073.1 GCA_021205755.1 Lachnospiraceae bacterium
CATTATCACCCATTCCATGAGTAAATAGAACCTTTTTCTCTGATTTAAAGGCCATATATAAATAAGTCTCATTGATTGCATCCAACATGCATTCTTGTGAAGAAATAATATTTCTAAAAGACATTTTTACATGGCAATTTACAAAATCCAATATATCATCTTTCATTTCTACATTATCATACACTCCACCATTTATATCCATATACAGCGATGCACTATTATAATGCATTAAAGCATAGTTGAACATTTTCTTTTCTTCATCATCAGCAAACTGCGCCAAAATTTTATTCGCATCATCTTCTATCATTGCTTTCTTTGTTCGTTCTTCACGCAGCTGTTTATAATCCCCACAAAAACTATCGGTATCCCCACAATCTAATTTCAAGCTAAGCAATTCACTATACCGTTCCACTTAAATCTTCACCCCTTTCACGATATACTCTTCACAGATTTAATGCAACACTACTTAAGCATCCTACCTGCTCTCCAAAATGGCTATCCTTTTGGAAAATGGATAGCCACCGCTCATTTCGCCCATTATCTTTATAAAGAAGATAATTCCTTTTTATACTTATAATAACTCTTCCGCGAGCATCCAGCCAGCTTCATCGTTTCTATATCGTTCAAACTCCCGCCAAAAGCCTTGTTATGCTGCCGGATTACCTGTTTCGCAGCAGCCGCCTTCTTTGTCTCATATGTAGTGCCTTTCCGCTGCCCAATCTGCTTTCCATTTAGGCGAGCCGTCTCGATACCTTCTTTCGTCCTCTGATGAAGGTCTGCAACTTCTTTCTCTGCCTGTTCAAATGCAAGCCGTATCTGCTCTTTGGCTAATTCCATGAGGTATCGGTTAATCCCTTCCAGAATGTAATCAACCTTATCCCCTGTAAGCGATATCTGATTGCCGATAGCTTTCTTGTAGGTGCCGGTATTGATATGCGGCTCTTTCAGGAACACGAGCGATACATCTTTATGGAACAGTTCTTCGTAAAGCTGGAATCCCTCCTCTGCATTTCTCGACATTCTGCTGACCGAATCAAATACAATTATATCATTTGACTGTACTTTCGCAAGCATTTTATCTAACTCTTTTCGCCCCTGGAACTTTGTTCCTGTGTATACTTCCTTCACGATAACGGCTTCCGGGAACGCAGACTGTATGTTCCTGACCTGGCGTTCAATGTTCTGTTTGCCTGTTGAAATACGGCAGTAGCCATAAATCCTCATCCTGTTTCACTTCCTTTTCCGATATGCTATCCATTACAAAGCGGAATGGATACGAATAACTCCCAATAAAGGTCCAATCCTCCGGCTCGATATATCCGCTCCGGCTCTTTTCATCATCAACCGGCATATCACCGGTTGTGATAAATGTGCCGAAAAAATTGACCAGAATACCTGGCCTGTATCTGCAGGGCATTCCATCACTATCTCCATCAGCAAGCTCCCAGAATCGAAACACATCCGGCACAGTGTCTTTGTCAATCCTCACATCCGAAAAGAATCCCTTTACGCCTCTTATCTCCATAGGCGTCCATCTTTCTGTCCTTGCGTCATAACGCATGATCATTACCTCCAATTTCACGCTTATTTACTGTCATTCAATCACTCCCGTCATTTATGGAATCTCTTCCAAACGTACCCAATCTGACGACCGTTAAAAATACCACTGCCAGCTTCTCCGAATACCGGTTCCGCTGACAGGGTTTTTACTACTATTTTATACGGACTGCTCCCACACAGACCAAAAATAATCGCGCACCTGTCCCAATGAATTGTCATCCCCGGCATCGGCATTGTAGACAAGGATATCCCAGTCGTAATTCTTATGTCCTTCCTGATCCCCCAGAAAATAATCAAATGTATTGCGACCGCCTAAAATATATCCCATGTCATCCACAATCAGGTATTTGTCATGCAGCCGCCCCATGAAGGTCCACGGCATCCACGGACGAACCGGATTGTAAATCCGGATCTCTACATGTTCCGTCTGCGCAAGCGCCAGAAAATACGGATTTCCCCACATACTTTTAATAAAAGAAAATCCATCCACAAGAATGTTTACATTCACGCCACGCTCCGCTGCTTCCATCAGCGCCGACATCACCATCCTGCCGCTGGTATCCGCGTCAATTTCAAACGTGGACAGAATGATTTCCTCCTGCGCCTGCGAAATCAATCGGATGCGTTCTTCCAGCGCTTCTCCATTATCTGAAATAACGGCAGCCCGTTCACCTGAAGCCTCATCGCCGTAAAAAGATGTTGCTTCGGCTTTCTCAACCGTACTCTCGCTGATCTTCGGCTGAACCACAAACGGCAAAAAAGCCCCCAGAACTATATAGAGCGTGATATAAAGCACCGGACTGCGGAAAAAAGCAGGAATTGTCTTTTTCGCAGCAGGCTTTCCCGCTTTTTCTTTCCATATGGCAACGATAACCCGAACCTTCGCCACAAGATCGGCCAGCATCGCAATGCCATCTATACTGCTAAGAATATCGAAAAAGAGATAACTGTCCTCTCCCGCCGCATGTCCATAACAATCCGTAAGTGCAGCAAGAAGGATGCACCTTACAGAAATCGTCAGCGATTTTTCTTTTCCTTCAAATTTTCGTTTTACATAACCATAAAGCCCGAAACAGCATATGCCATAGATCAGGTAAACTGCAAGTAACACCACTGCAGCCGGATATTTCCATATCAGTGCAAATGAAATAAGCACGAAAAAGCTATATATTACCGCCGTCACAATCTGGTAGATTTTATTTTTGCATTCTGTTCTCATTTGTTCATGCTTTCTATCGAGTAGGGAGACTTGTCCCCTACTCGCTCGCGCGGTTGCTGTGTGCCATTGGCACACGTTTAGCCCTCTCCGGGTGGCATCCCACGCTTCGCATGGGATATTCAACGACCGAAGCGGCACTGATCGTCCAGTGGACGGTGCTGAACATCCAGTGGATGTTCGCTTAGCACCGACCGTAGCGAAGCGAAGACGTTTAGCGCGGACCGAAACGGAGTGTAGAAGCGTAGACAGCGTCCAGCTGCAACCGGAAAATTCCTGTCGCAGCCCTGTGCATTAAAAAGGGAATTCCATCTTTAAATTCCTTTCAGCAGCTCCATGAATTCTTCTCCACTGATGCTTTCTTTTTCCAGCAGGCGTGCCGCAATCAGTTCCAATGCACTCCGGTTTTCCTCCAGAAGACGGACCGCTTCATGCTGGCACTGGTCAATAAGCTTGCGCACTTCTTCGTCTGCTTCCGCACCAGTCTGCTCTGAACAGGTCGAAACGTCTCTCCCATCCAGATATTGTTCCTGCGTCTTCTGCAGCCCCATGGAGCCAAAACGGCTGCTCATGCCGTACTGGCTGACCATTTTTCTTGCCATGTCAGTCGCCCGCTCGATGTCGTTGGAAGCACCGGTTGTCGATGTGCCAAAACGCACGATTTCAGCTGCCCTGCCGCCTAACAGAATCGTGATCTGAGCCTGCAGTTCTTCTTTTGTCAGCAGATACCGGTCTTCTTCCGGAACATTCATCGTAAATCCAAGAGCACCCATTGTATGCGGTACAATCGTAATTTTCTGTACCGGCTGTGCGTCCTTCTGAAGAGCAGAGATCAAGGCATGTCCGACCTCATGGTAAGCCACCATCTGCCGTTCTTTCTGGCTCAGGATACGGTCTTTCTTTTCTTTCCCGGCAAATACGGTTTCCACCGAATCCATCAAATCCTTCTGGGTAACATAGCTCCGCCTGAGCTTCACCGCCAAAAGCGCCGCCTCATTCACAATGTTGGCAAGATCAGCACCGCTGGCACCGCTCGTCGCAAGTGCGACCGAATGGAAATCTACGTCGCTGGAAAGCAGGACTTTTTTTCCATGTACTTTCAGGATATTTTCACGCCCGGACAGATCCGGCTTATCTACAATAATACGACGGTCAAAACGGCCCGGACGCAAAAGCGCCTGATCCAGTACCTCCGGACGGTTCGTCGCAGCCAATACAATGATGCCGCTGTTTGTTTCAAATCCGTCCATCTCTGAAAGCAGCTGGTTCAGAGTCTGTTCCCGTTCATCATTACTTCCGAAACTGGTATCCCGCTTTTTTCCGATCGCATCAATCTCATCGATAAAAATAATGCACGGTGTATTTTTCTTCGCTGTTTCAAATAAATCCCTTACACGGCTGGCACCGACGCCAACGAACATTTCCACAAATTCCGAACCTGTGATATGATAAAATGGAACGCCTGCTTCTCCCGCTACTGCTTTTGCCAGCAGGGTTTTGCCGGTGCCCGGCGCACCTACCAGCAGTGCACCTTTGGGCTGTTTTGCCCCGATTTTGATGTATTTGTCCGGATTTTTCAGGTAATCCACCATTTCCTCCAGGCTTTCCTTTGCCTCATCCTCTCCGGCAACATCCGCAAAAGAAACGCCTGTTTTTTCCTCCACGTCGTACTTCTTCGCCTTCGATCTTCCGAAGCCGCCTGTCATACCTCCGCCCATCATCCCGCCGCCTGACTCAGAGCCCCGCATACGTCTCATAAAGAACCGCATGAGAAGGAATAAAACCAGATACATGATCACGATCGGCAAAACCCAGCTCATGATCGTGGAAAGCAGGGATGCCTGTGCAGGAATTTCCTGGGAGAAGCTGACGTCATATTCCCTTAATGTGGATACCAAATCCGCATCCTCAATACGTCCTGTATAAAAAATATAGTTCCGCTGCGATGTGAACCAGTTTGATCCGTTGGAAAGCTCATAATTGCTCAAGACCCCACTGATGTCGTCAGCCGTCACATTCTCTTCCAGAGTAAGCTGGATCTGATCCTCATCCATATATACAGAATCAGCAAATCCGCCTTCTATCAGATCCAGAAACTCATCATAGGTAATTTCCAGAGATGTAGTCGTAGAACTTAATGCTGCAAAATTAAGCACAATTGAAAGTATAAAAAATACAATTATGATAACCACCCATACGGGAGGTTTCCTGATATTTTGAAATTTATTCTTATTCATAAAAACCTCCTCTCCTGTCCCGGAGATTGAGATTGCTGTAAGTACAGCAGAGTCTGGCAGCCATGCCACAGCCTCTCTATTTTACATCTTCCTGTTTTATGATGTCTCTGATTTTTTTCATTGTTATTGCCATCTGGTTGAGTTCTTCCGAATTTATTTCAGACTTAATCCTTTCATAGCATTCCCTCATCCGAACCGATTCTTTATCCAAAATCTCGTCTGCTTTTCTGGTAAGGGTTACATAGGTCCTGCCAATTTTTACATCAGTCTCCCACTGCACATACCCATCTTTTTCCAGAGCTCCTACCATTTTTGATACTTCTGGCATCTCCATTTTCAGTTGCTCTGTCAGATTGAACAGATATACTTTCCCATTGTCTGATTTATCCTTAGCGAGCTCTCTGATGCAATATAAATAATAGTAATCCTTTCGTTCAATGCCCTTGTACCGTGGAAGCCGCGCAATTAAAAATCGCTTCGCGATTGGCGCGGCCTTCGTCCATATCCGCTTCGCGAATACGGACATGTAGCGCATCCGTATCAAAAGTGTCCCTGAAAAAAGCTGTGATTTCTTCTTCTTTCTGTTCCTGAGCAGCCATTTTAAAGTCCCCTTTCTTCATTTATAATTGGTTATAAATAGAAAACCGCAGAACATGATCTATCCTGCGGTTCTACTCAGTACCGCCCCAACGCGAAGCATTTGGGAAATAGACAGTGCATTCTGCTCCCCCTCGCCGGGGGCGTTTCAATTTTATTTGAGACTATATTTTCCTGCGGTCGTACAATTAATAATCCATTTCGCCTGCGCCTGCCGGTGCTGCAGGTGCCGGTTCTTTGATGTCGCCAGCTGCGGCTTCCGTAGTCAACAAAGTAGAGGCTACGCTGGTCGCGTTCTGCAGGGCGCTTCTCGTTACCTTCACCGGATCAAGGATGCCCGCCTGCACCATATCCACGTATTCTTCTTTGTAAGCATCAAATCCAACCCCTGGCTCGGATACATGAACCTTGTTTACGATCACTGCTCCTTCCAGTCCTGCATTTTCTGCGATGTAGTAAAGCGGGGCTTCCAGTGCTTTCAGAATAATCTTTGCTCCGGTTTTTTCATCCCCTTCAAGCGACTCCTCGACCTTCTCTACATCCTTAGACGCATGGATATACGCAGAGCCACCGCCGGCGATAATGCCTTCTTCTACAGCTGCTCTGGTCGCTGCAAGTGCATCTTCCATGCGAAGCTTTGTCTCTTTCATCTCAGTCTCGGTCGCGGCCCCGACACGGATCACCGCTACACCGCCTGCCAGCTTCGCCAGACGCTCCTGAAGTTTCTCTTTGTCATAATCTGATGTAGTTTCTTCAATCTGAGAGCGGATATGGGAAACTCTCGCCGCAATCGCGTCTTTGTCGCCGAGTCCGTCCACAATCACGGTGTTCTCTTTCTGAACCTTTACAGATTTTGCTCTGCCGAGCATATCCATCGTCGCATCTTTTAATTCCAGGCCGAGCTCCTCAGAAATCACCTGGCCGCCCGTCAGGATAGCGATATCCTGCAGCATTTCTTTGCGGTTATCGCCATAACCCGGTGCTTTTACACCAACCACATGGAAGGTCCCGCGAAGCTTATTAACAATCAGGGTTGACAATGCTTCTCCTTCGATATCCTCCGCGATGATCAGCAGCTGCTTTCCGGACTTCACGATCTGCTCGAGAAGCGGAAGGATATCCTGAATCGTGCTGATCTTCTTATCTGTGATCAGAATCAGCGGCTCGTCCAGCACAGCTTCCATTTTCTGATTGTCTGTTACCATATAGGAAGAAACATAGCCTTTATCGAACTGCATGCCTTCGACCAGCTCAATCTCCGTCTTCATGGTCTTTGATTCTTCAATCGTGATCACGCCGTCCTCGGAAACCTTCTCAATCGCATCCGCAACCATCTCTCCAACCATGTCATCCCCGGAAGATACCGCGGCAACTCTGGTAATCTGCTCCTTGCCGCTCACCTTTTTGCTCATGCCCTTGATGGACTCCACCGCAGCATCGGTCGCTTTCTTCATGCCCTTACGCAGCTCAATCGGATTCGCACCAGCCGCAATATTCTTCAGGCCTTCCTGCACCATCGCCTGCGCGAGAACGGTAGCGGTCGTGGTGCCGTCTCCAGCCACGTCATTCGTCTTTGACGCGACTTCCTTGATCAGCTGCGCACCCATATTTTCAAACGGGTCTTCCAGCTCAATCTCTTTCGCGATCGTTACACCATCGTTCGTGATCAGCGGAGAGCCATAGGATTTATCAAGCACTACATTTCTTCCCTTCGGTCCGAGCGTTACACGAACCGTATCCGCCAGCTTATTTACTCCGGCTTCCAGAGCTGTCCTTGCATCAACACTGTATTTTAATTCCTTTGCCATAATTAAACTGCCTCCTTAGCAACTGCTTCCATATTTATCTGATCATGCTTCCACCAGAGCAAGAATATCGCTCTGCTTTACAATGATATATTCGTCCTCTCCAAGCTTTACTTCCGTGCCGGAATATTTGGAATAAATAACCGTGTCCCCCGGCTTTATCGTCATCTTTACTTCCTTGCCATCAACAAGACCGCCCGGCCCGACTGCGATGACTTCCGCTTCCTGCGGTTTTTCCTGTGATCCGGACATCAGGATGATACCCGACTTTGTAGTTTCTTCCGCCTCGCGCTGCTTCAGCACGACTCTGTCTGCTAATGGTGCTAACTTCATAAGTGTTAATCCTCCTTCAATCTCTGTCCGTACTCGCACAGCGGGTATGGATACTGGTTGGGTGCCGCGCCATGGCGTGCGCAGCTCTCATTTATTGTGTTCCTATGGGTTCTTCCATGCAAAACGAAATAATGGAATCGCCACCTCGCGATGCTCGGCGGATATCCCGCCCGAAGGGCGAGGATGCCACCCGGCGAGGGCAGGTCGCTCCTGCCAATAAAAACGCTACGCGTTGGGCAGGCGCTCATGGCATGATTGTTTTGCATTTGTAACTATTCTCAGGTGTCGTTCGTTTGTTATACGGAATATAGCACACTTGTTAGCACTCGTCAATAGTGACTGCTAATAATTTACATTATTTTTAGATTTTGGATGCTATAATTACCGTATCAAAGGTTTTATCCAAACAATCCGGTGATGACCGCGGCCCTGTTTGATGATTCAATCGTTGTTCTCTTTCTCCCACAGCCGGAATGTCTGTCTGTATGCACAGTCATTCGGCAGAGTAGGATGGAACAATGCCACGAACAGATTTACCTTCCCGCAATGATTGCATTTACGAAAACGATCTTTATAAACTTTGCATAAATGCGTTTCAGAGCCGGACCAACGCGCAGCGTTCTCGGATTGTCCGGCTCGTTCTGCCGCCGAGCCTTGGCGAGGGGGCGTTTCAATATCCAGATATTCACACGGGCTGTCATAGTGAATGGCCACTTTTCCTTTTGCCCAGGCCGAACGGGAATAACAGCATTTCCCACAGCGATTGCACAAAGAGTCCCAGTCCTTTCGCCATTTGAGCCAGGCCTTAAAAATATCCCATAGCATTTTCACTTCACATACCCCCATATCCTGAGAAGTTAAACACACTTCAAGCATTGTATCTCAAAGATAAGTTCCAAATGCTTTTTTCTCAGGAAGCCTGATCTGCTATAATTTCAATGCAACGGATGCATACCCGAGACCGGCAGAATCTTCCAGAGACACATAATACCAGCCATCCTTCTGTCCTGTTTTTGGATACAGAATATCCCCCAGTCTTGCTTGACTTTTATATTCCACACGGATTTCTTTCACGGGCAGACCGCGCTCCTGCTTCAGCTGTTCCTGTATGATGTCCACGGCAATCTCTACATAACGGGCATTATTGACATGATGGTTGGAATCTATCAGTTCCTGAACAACAGGAATGGGATTCCCTTTCTGTAGATTCTCAGGCATCTTTATCTTCCGAGGCGCATATTCCATCGGGATTTTTTCCTCTATATTATATACTGCCATCTCCTTAGAATCCGGTCGTTCGGGTCTCCCGGTATCTGTATTCAGATATACCCAGGGGCAATTGGCTCTGACCATATACGAGCCTTCTTTATCCAGGATCATAACATTACGCCATCCCAGGCATCCGGAAAAAGCATACGGAATCGTTCCAACCGTTATTTCTTCAAACATTTTGGGATAACGGTCAATTACGATCTGCCAGCCAGACAGAAGCCACAAACGATGGTGCTCTTTTAAATAATCCGGGCCTACCCCCAACGCTTCCGACTGGAACAGACAGCAATCCTGTAAGTAATTAATCAGGCCTGTCAGACTCAGATGTCCCGTTTCATCCGTTTCGCTAAACCGTACCTGACCTGTAAAAGAATACATGCACTTCATCTCCAGAATATTCGTTTGGCGCTTAACAGACCCTGCCCGGATGTCTGTTAAACGCCGTCCTTTTCAGTTATCTCGATAACCATTATTTAAGAAATCTCATTCTTCTTATCGCCTACCGGCCTTTTATTTTAGTCAGGGATTCCCTGATCGCAGCCAGAACGCTTTCGTCTTTTTCATGGGAAAGGCAATAACGCAAATGGGTCTCTACATAGTCCCCTTCCGAATCGCCAAGCGTAACTGCCGCTGCTTTGCGGATATCCGCATCACTGTCGTTCTCCATACACTTGATCAGTGTATTCAGAGAATCCTCATTTTCCGGCACCTTCCCCAGACCTTCTATCGCGGCCAGACGGACTTCTTTGTCCTTATCCTTTGTCAGCGCGGTAAGTTTGTCTGTTTTCTTTTTTTCCACCAGTTTGTTTACCTTGTCCACTTTGCCCATAGCATCCATTCCTTTCTGATTTTGTGTGCCTGATTTTAGAGATTTCCCTCATCCATACTGCAAAGCGTCTCTTCCTTCTCTTCTCCGTATATTACTTACGCAGCGCCCTGAGCGCCGCCCCAACGCGTAGCGTTTCTAATTGGGCGGCGCAATCTGCCGCCGATGCGTAGCGAGGTGGCGTTTCCATCGGTGTCTGGCAGAGGCGCTGCGTCTGGTACAGGTTCAATATATTTTACGATGCCTGTTCAAACTGGCTGTTATACAGTTCCGCATAGAACCCGTTCTTCGCCAGCAGTTCCTCATGATTGCCCTGCTCGACGATGTCGCCGTCGCGCATCACAAGGATGATATCGGCATTCTTGATCGTGGACAGACGGTGAGCGATCACGAAGCTGGTACGCTTGTCAGTCAGCTTATCCATCGCCTGCTGGGTGATCATCTCGGTCTTCGTATCGACACTGGATGTCGCCTCATCGAGGATCAGCATCGGGCTGTTCTGGATCATCGCCCTCGCGATGGTCATCAGCTGCTTCTGGCCGGCGGAGATCGCGGTGTTGTCGCTTAAGACGGAATCATACCCGTGCGGCAGCGCCGAAATGAAGTTGTGGATGCCGCACGCCTTGCACGCCTCGATCATCTGCGCTTCCGTGACGCCTTCTGTATTATATAGAAGATTCTCTCTCACGGTACCTTCAAACAGCCAGGTATCCTGCAGCACCATGCCGAACTGGCTGTGTACATTCTCCCTCGGGATGTCCGTTGTCGGGACGCCGTCGATCAGGATTTCGCCTCCGGTCAGCTCGTAGAAGCGCATCAGCAGGTTGACCAGGGTAGTCTTGCCTGCGCCGGTCGGGCCGACGATAGCGGCCTTCTGCCCCGGCTTTACCTTTACGCTGAAATCATGGATGATCTCTTTTTCCGGTGCGCTCGGGTACGCGAATTTCACATGCTTAAATTCCACTTCGCCCTCAACACGATCAATGTGTTTCGTCTTCGCGGACTCATCCTCCATCTCTTCCTCAGCAAGGAATTCAAAGACACGCTCGGATGCTGCCGCGCAGGACTGCATCTGTGTCATGGCCTGTGAGATCTGGCGCAGCGGCGACTCGAACAGACGGGTGTAGATCAGGAATGCCGTGAGCACGCCGAACGTGATGTTTCCATTGATGATCTGGGACGCACCCACGATACAGACTGCCACATAGCCCAGGTTCCCGACAAAGGTCATCAAAGGCTGCATCAGGCCGGATAAGAACTGGGAACTGAAGTTGGCGTCCTTCACCTTCTGGTTCAGGGAGGTAAACGTATCCTTTACCTCATCCTCCGCGTTCAGGATGCGGATCACATCATGCCCGGTGTACATTTCCTCAATGTAACCGTTCAGGTTGCCGAGGCTTTCCTGGCGGGCGGTAAAGTATTTCTGCGAACGGCTCATGATCACGACCATCAGGATGAGCCCGATGAGGGTCGCAAGGACGGTCGTTGTCGCCATGATCCAGTTGGTATAGTACATCATGATCAGGCAGCCGATAAACTGGGCAATCGCAGTCACCAGGTTCGACAGGCTGTTGGACATCGCCTGGCCGATCATATCCACATCGTTCGTCATACGGGAGAGCACGTCACCGGCGGCATTGCCCGAATAATATTTCAGAGGCAGGCGGTTGATCTTCGTACTGATATCCCCGCGCAGCCGTTTCGCCGTCCGCTGTGTCACGGTCTGCATGATGAAATGCTGGACGAAGTTGCACAGGGCGCTGGCAAGATAGATCCCGACCAGAAGGAGCGCCACGCCAACGATCCCGTCCATGTCGATGCCGTCATCCGCATGGGCTTCCTGGTATTCCTCGCTTAAGGTGATATTCTCCATGATCGCCTGGGTCAGCTCATTGTCCGTATCGGTCAGGTTCAGGCTGTCCATATCGAATTCCGATATGTCTGTCCCTTCCGGCAGGTAATCCATGATGTTGATCTCCCCGCTCATGATCTGCTCCTGGATGTCCTCAGCCATATCCTCCGAGGAAACTCCCCCATAGAGTCCGTCATAGAGATAATCCGTCAGTCTGGACAGCTGGTCCGGTCCGATGATCGTAAAGACCGCACCGGCCGCAGCAAGCACCAGTGCCAGGGCAATGATCCCCGCCTGGCTCCTGCAGTAGGAAAGAAGGCTTAACAGGGCGCCTTTCATATCCTTTGCTTTTCCGCCGCCCATGCCGCCCATCGGGCCGCCGCCTCCTGGGCCTCGTCTCATCGGGGCGCCGCTTTGTGTCGATCTGTTCATTGTATTTGATTCTGGCATAATACATATACCCCCCTTTACGCATTCGCCGCGAGTTCATCCGCGGAAAGCTGTGACAGCGCGATCTGCTTGTAGACCTCGCAGTTCTTCATCAGTTCCTCATGGGTACCGATCCCGGCTACCGCGCCGTTATCCAGCACCACGATGCGGTCCGCATGGCGGATCGTACCGATCCTCTGTGCCACGATCAGGCAGGTCGTGCCTTTCAGGTCGGTCTTAATCCTCTGGCGCAGGACGCGGTCGGTCTTATAGTCCAGTGCCGAGAAGGAATCATCAAAGATCAGGATCTCCGGCTTTCTCGCAATCGTACGCGCAATGGCAAGACGCTGTTTCTGTCCGCCGGATACGTTGGAGCCGCTCTGGGAAATATGGCTCTGCAGGCCGTCATCCATCGCATGGACAAAATCCGAAGCCTGGGCGATATCCAGTGCCCTCTCCACATCGTCTGTCGTCACCTTCTGCGCACTCTTGCCGAAGGAGATATTCCCCTCTACCGTATCGGCGAACAGGGTCGCCTTCTGCGGAATATAGCCGATCTTATTATAAAGGGTCTCAAAGCTGTAGCCGGATACTTCCTTCCCATCTACAAGGACCTTTCCGGATGTGGCATCGTAAAGCCTTGCGACAAGGCCGGCCAGCGTCGATTTTCCGGAACCGGTCGCACCGATAAAGGCCACCGTCTCCCCTTTCTTTGCCGTAAACGAAATATGCTTCAGGCAGTCCTCCGAAGCGTCCGGATAGCGGAACGACACATCCTTGAATTCAACCGTACCAGTCTCACTTGCTTTCGTCTCCTGTCCTTCCTGTACCGCGATGTCACAGTCAATGACTTCGTTGATACGGCTCGCAGATACCTGTGCACGCGGCAGCATCATGAAGATCATCAGCAGCATGACAAACGACATGATCACATACAGGGCATAGGAGCTGAATGACACCACCTCGCCCAGCATCGTCGCACGGTCTGACACCGCCAGCATCATTTCCGACACCGTGCCATTTAAAGGAACATTGATATTGTTGATCAGGCGGGCACCCACGTAATAGATGCCTACACTCACACAGCTCTGGACGAACATCATGATCGGGGAAAGGATCGCCATCCCCCGGCCGGTAAAGAGCTGTGTCTTCATCAGGCTGGTATTCGCGTCGTCAAACTTCTCTTCCTGGTATTTCTCCGCGTTAAATGCACGCACCACACGGATACCGTTCAGGTTTTCCTGCGTGATCCGGTTCACACCGTCCACCTGCTTCTGGACAATCCGGAACTTCGGGATCATGACTGCCAGCAGGATGATCATGGAGGTTACTACAATAACAACTGCCGCGGCAACAACAACGGACAGCTGCCAGCTCTTCCCGACGATCTTGATGATCGCCCAGACCGCCATGATCGGCGCACGGAGCATCATCTGCAGCCCCATCGCGATCAGCATCTGGATCTGTGTGATATCGTTTGTGGTACGGGTGATCAGGCTGGCCGTGGAAAACTTCTTGATCTCGCCGGCGCCCAGTGCCGAAACCTTGTTGAACAGCTTCGCCCGGACATCAAACGAAAAGTCCGATGCAATCCTTGCTGCAAAATAACCAACGATCACGGTCATCACCGCACTGCACAGCGCGCAGCCGAGCATCTTCGCTCCCGCCGAATAGTATTCCGAAAGCTCCGTGACCTCGCTGCTGATCAGCACCGTGATCTCCGCTGTATAATCCGGCAGGCGCAGGTCAAAATACACCTGCCCGCAGACAAGCAGCAGACAGACGAGCGCCAGCCACCGGTCTCTCGGTTTCATATTGCTTAAAATATGAAGCATAAGAATCTCCTCCTGTCATTATGTCATTTTCATTATGTCATTTTTTCAATATACCAGAGCCTTTTCTGACAAGGCCCTATGTATTATGCGTCATATGTACCTTTTTACTGCTATGTACTTCCATACGTACCCTGCAGCGAGTGCAAGGTACGGTCCTGAATAGTTACCTTTTTCTTACCTTTACTTCCTTGCTCTTCGGGTTTGCCTCCCAGATTTCATCCGCAGTCGCTTTCCAGTTCTCTGCGTAAGGCGTTGTCTTATCGCACAGGTCATCCACGCTCTCCGGGCTCTGGTAATCCGTGCTGACTGCCCCGGTCTCTTTCACCATTTTGCGCAGGCATTCCGGATTTTCAAGCATCGGGCACGGGCGCATCATGTTGTCGTTGAACGGCTGGTTGTCATGATATGCCTGGAACAGCGGGCTCTTCAGGGCGTCCTTCAGGGTCGTTTCCCGGATGTTGCAGTTCGAGTAGTGGATAAACACGCACGGCTCGATATCCCCTTTTGCATTGATATGCAGGTAATACCGCCCTCCGGCAATGCAGCCATGCACAAACTCCGCATCATTCTGGAAATCCAGTGTAAAGAGTGCCTTTGTATTCCGGAATTCGCGGATACTGCTGTACATCTTCTTACGCTGCTCCGGTGTCGGAAGAAGATCCGCCGACGCGTCGTTTCCAACCGGCATATAATGGAAGAACCAGGCAAACATCGCGCCGCAGTCAACCAGCTTGTCAAAATACTCCTCACTGCTCACACTGTCTACATTTGCCGAGGTATAGCAGGTAGAAATACCAAACGGAAGTCCGCGGTCTTTCAGCAGCTTCATGGAATGCATCACCTTCTGGTAAATACCCTGGCCGCGGCGACCATCATTCGCTTTCTCAGAGCCTTCCAGGCTGAATGCCGGGACGAAATTCTTTACCCGCAGGATCTCATCACAGAATTCCTCGTCAAAAAGAGTTCCGTTCGTAAATGCCAGGAATTCGCAGTCCGGATGCATCTCGCAGAGCTTAATGATGTCCTTCTTCCTCACGGTCGGCTCGCCGCCCGTGTAAATGTACATATAGACGCCGATTTCCTTCCCCTGGCGGATGATGGAATCAATTTCCTCCAGCGTCAGGTTCAGCTGATGCCCGTACTCCGCTGCCCAGCAGCCAGTGCAATGCAAGTTGCAGGCGCTCGTCGGGTCAAGCAGGATTGCCCACGGGGAATTGCAGTTGTTCTCTTTTGCATTTTCCTCCTGCAGCTTCCCGCCGTTCAGGCTTGCATTGATGATAAAATTCTCAAAGAACGTCTTGCGGACGCCCGGATCCAGCTGATACAGACGCATGATCAGCTGATACCAGTTATTGTCCTTATCCTGGATCGCGTTCCGGATCGCGTTTCTCTGTCCCGCATACCAGTCCTTCGGTGTGTACTTATCTACCAGCGCCATCAGCTTCGGGATGTTCGTCTCCGGATCTTTTTCCAGATACCCAAGCCCCTGCTTCACCACCGCTTCTGTAAGCGCTGTCTTTGCTTTATCTGTAAGTTTCATGATCTCTCTTCACTCCTCATCTTTCTTTTCACGTAACCATTTCATACCTTCACAGTTACATTCCCATATTGTTTTGGCTATTCATGTTGTCCGCAATACATAGAACATATGGAACAGCAAAACGAACGACGCCCCACCTGTAAAGGTTCAGGCCCCTGCGATCACGCTTCCGCTGTTTCTCTGCCATGTTAGGAAACAACTGAGTCATGATGCCGGGAGTATCCATGCAAGCGCGAACAACATTTGTAGCAGGATGTATACTAACACCCTGAAACCGAATATTCAAGCAACAATTTCTAATATCTGTTGCATTTTCGAAATTTTCTCTTGTTTTTTTGCAACACAGGTTGTACACTGTGTCCCGAAATAGCAAAGAAAGGAAAACCTGCAATGAAGGAGAAAACTGAAAAAACGAATATAAAAGAAAAAAAGTATATCGCAGCCACAAACGCTACCCGTGATTCCTTTGTCAATGCGTTTTTTATGCTGGCCCACCAGGAAAAAATCTATCAAATCTCCATCCATGAGATCACGGATATCGCCGGATACAACCGCGCCACCTTCTATCGGTATTTTGCGGATATTTACGGCCTGATCGAATATGCCGAGGATGAATTCCTGCGGGATATGCACAAAGCCATCGAGGAAATAAGCGGGGAAAGTCAGGTCGGGGAACGCCAGTTTTTTAAGATCATGATCCAGTGTTTCCGTAAGAACAAATACCGGGTATCCGTCCTGCTCTCCGAAGAGAACCGGTCCCATTTTTTAAGAAGGATCAATGAAAACATTGCAAAGATTCTCAACCGCCCGGATCTGAATACCCCGCAAAAAAAGACAATCCGGGATATCTACTTTTTTGGGATTTTCCACGCGATCTCCATCAACCTTCAGAGCCGGGATGCCCTGAATGATGAAGACCTGCTGGACATCATCCAGGACCTGTTCGATAAGTGGTACCGGCCGGAAATGGGATTTATTGAATCGTAAAACTCAATACGCGATTCTGTTGCGCGGCTTCCATACAGCCGCAGACAAACGATTAAGGGAGATCATGATAATGAAAGAAAAGAAAGAGACAGAGGAAGAAAAAGAATCAAAAATTATTACGATACCGAATATCATGTCTTTATTCCGTATCGTTCTGATACCATTTATTGTATGGAATTATGGAATCGGCCGAAGAAGAATTGCCTTTTCACTGCTTGTCATCTCATGGCTGACCGATATTTTAGACGGGCAGGTTGCACGGCAGTTTCACATGGTCAGCCATCTGGGAAAAGCCCTGGACCCGCTGGCGGATAAACTGACACAGGGATTTTTGTTACTGACCCTGATATCCGAATTTCCGGTTATTAAGATTCCGTTTCTTGTTTTTATTCTCGTAGAAGCGGTCATGGTGGCCACCGGAATCCTTGTCATCAGAAGGACCGGCTCGACCTACAGCGCAAGCTGGCACGGGAAGCTGGCGACCGGAATGCTGGATATTACTGTCATTTTCCACATCATCTGGCAGGATATTCCTGCAGGGTTCTCCTCCCTGCTGGTATCCGCATGTATTGTTTTGATGCTGCTGTCCCTGCTTTTATACATTATAGAAAACAGGAAACGAATTGAAAGCGTGAAGGGCTGAAGGAGGAATGAATAATATGGTTTACATTTTACTTTCACTATCAATCGCTATTCTTGCAGGGCTTCTGATGACCCGCGTGTTTAAGCCTTTTAAGCTGCCGTCTGTCACTGCGTATCTGGTGGCCGGTGTCCTGATCGGTCCATACTGTCTCGGACGTCTTGGGATTCCAGGATTGGGCTTCACCAGCATGGAAAACGTCGAATCGCTTAGCCTGATCTCCGATGTAGCCCTTGGTTTTATTGCCTTTTCCATTGGCAATGAATTCCGTCTGTCACAGCTGAAAAAAACCGGAAAACAGGCGACTGTGATCGGCATCGTCCAGGCACTGACAGCGACCTTGTTTGTCGATGCGGCACTTCTGATCGTATATGTGGCAACCAATGGTGCACTGACCATGGCTCAGGCAATCACACTCGGTGCCATCGCGACTGCCACCGCTCCTGCGGCGACGCTGATGGTCGTCCGCCAGTACAAGGCAAAGGGGCCTCTGGTCGACCTGCTGCTGCCGATCGTGGCGCTGGATGACGCAGTCGGGCTGGTGGTGTTTGCCGTAAGCTTCGGTGTTGCCCAGGCTATGGTGACCGGCTCGATTGACTTTGTCTCTATCATTGTCAACCCGCTGCTGGAAATCGTCCTGTCCCTTGCTCTCGGCGCAGTGATGGGCTGGCTGCTCACGCAGATGGAAAAGCTGTTCAACTCCAATACCAACCGTCTGAATATGTCCATCGCGTTTGTACTCCTGACCACTGCACTGTCCATGCTGGAATTCGATATCGGTCCGGTGACCATAAGCTTTTCCTCCCTGCTGGTATGTATGATGCTGGGCACCATTTTCTGCAATCTCTGTCCGCTTTCCCATGAAATCATGGACAAGACGGACAGCTGGACCAACCCGCTCTTCGCTGCCTTTTTCGTCATTTCAGGCGCACAGCTGGAGCTGAGTGTCTTTACAAGCGGCATCATCGTGCTGATTGGTCTGGTCTACATTCTTACCCGTTCTGCCGGTAAATACATCGGCGCGTTTCTCTCTGCCAAAGCAACCCACTGCAGCGATACCATCTGCAAGTACCTCGGCATCACGCTTCTGCCGCAGGCTGGCGTTGCCCTGGGGATGTGCGTCACTGCCCAGCAGCTCGGCGAGCAGGGCGAACTGATCCGCAACATCACGCTCTTTGCCATCCTGATCTACGAACTGATCGGGCCGCTGCTTACCAGGACAGCCCTGAAGAGCGCAGGCGAAATCCAGCCGATGAGCGAGGATGTGAAAAACCGCCGCCAGACAAATCTGGAAACAGCAAAAAACACGCCATGGGAGCGGCATGCAAAGCATGGAAGGTAAAGAAACTGAATTGAATCACAAAACAGGCAAATGGGAAGATGAAAAACTGTCAGGATACAATAACATTTGTGAGAAATGTATTAAAGAAAGTAAATCGCGACCATGTACGGGCGCATTCAGCGGAGTCAGCCTTTTTTATTCTGATGAGTATATTTCCAATTTTAATGCTCCTCATTTCGCTGATAAAATATACCTCTGTCACACCAGAAGAAATCGTGGCCGCAATGGAAGATCTGACACCGTTTGAAGTGCGTGATATCATCGAACCGGTTCTGGATTCCATCTACAACCGGACAATCACACTGGTGTCAGGGACAGCCTTTGTCGCAGTCTGGACTGCCGGCAAAGCAGTGCTGGGACTGACCGATGGTCTGAACACAATTTATCGGATCGAAGAAACAAGAAACTATATCGTGGTTCGCCTGCGTGCGGCTGCCTATATTCTGGTACTGGTAGCTGCTCTTGGAATCGGCCTGGTGATTCTGGCAGGCGGATATGGCACACGTAATTATCTGACAAAGTATTTCATCCTTCTCAAAGGCCTGCCAGGCTTTCACAGGATCTTCCTGCCCCTTATAACGATGGTTATTCTGGTATTTCTTTTTGCTCTTATGTACAGCTATCTGCCAAACCGCAGAATGAAAATCAGAAGCCAGGTACCCGGTGCAATTTTCGCGTCTATTTCCTGGAGCATATTTTCCTGTTGTTTTTCCATCTATCTGAAGTATTCGGTAAATATGTCAGTCATTTACGGCAGCCTGACGACACTGGTGGGTGTGATGCTGTGGCTGTACATCTGCATGTACCTCCTGTTCATCGGAGCCGAGCTGAACCATTATCTGATTTCACCAGAGCTGTTTTCGCCGGATGTTCCGGCGCCCTGGGAAAAATGAGTTAGAGCCGTACAGTAAGCGCTCCCATGCCTCCGGAAGTAAGCCCGAGCTGCTTCTCTGTTGAAAGCATTTTGTTCTGTTTTAACCGGCCGCCCGGGACTTTTTCCCATTGCATACCTGTTCGTATTCTTTCAGTTTCCATCTGGCTTCGCCGGTGACATGTTTCGGAACCGCAACCTCTACTGTCACATACTGGTCACCATGCACACTCTTATCTTTCATTGAAATAATTCCCTTGCCTTTCAGACGAATTTTAGTGCCTGACTGTGTGCCCTCCACAATCTTGCACATCACATTTCCATAAAGTGTCTGCACGACAGCTTCTCCTCCGAATACGCAGGTCGTATAGGGAATATAAATGGTTGTATATACATCCATTCCTTTTCGTTCAAATCCCGGCTTATCCCGCACCGTAACCTCAAGAAGCAGATCTCCTGCTTCGCCTCCCTGGCTTCCGGGCATTCCTTTATTCCGCAGGCGGATGCTTTTTCCGGTGTCAATTCCCGCCGGAATATGAACCTTCAAAGACTGGGAACCAGTTCCTTCCGCATCAGACAAACGTATCACTTTATCACACCCATATACTGCCTCGTCAAAATCTATGGTTATGCCTGCATGAAGATCCGGGCCTTTCTGTCTGCGATTCTGTGTATGAAAGCTCCCGCCAAACAGATTTTCCCAGATATCGCCCATATTTCCATCCTCAAAATGATATTCCTGGTAACCTCCATTCGGCTCTGTGAAATGCCAAAAATCAGAATTCCCCGTATTTCCATAACTGTTTCCATACGCATTTTCATAAAAATGTCCAAAGCCGTCACTGCCCGCCCCCGGATCAAAGCCTCCAACAAACGCTGCCGTTCCATACTGGTCATACATTTTTCTTTTCTCCGGGTCGCTTAAAACAGTATAGGCTTCCGTCACTTCTTTAAAATTCTGTTCCGCATATGGATCGTTCGCATTTGTATCCGGATGATATTTTTTGGCAAGTTTTCGATATGCTCTCTTGATTTCCTTTTCATCCGCAGTCCTCTTTATCCCAAGAATCTCATAATAGTCTTTCTTAGCAGCCATTCCTGTCACTTCCCTTCATTTGAAAAAATCCCCGGGAATGCTCCCGGGGAGAAATTCTGTCACTCAATCGTCACATAATGCTTCTCTTCTACCTGTTTTCTGGCATCCCTGCGCGGAATTCGAAGCTGCAGAACACCATCTTCAAACTTCGCATGAATCTCCTCCTGCCTTACATTTTCGCCCACATAAAAGCTCCTGCTTACATTGCCGGCGTAGCGTTCTCTTCTGACATATCTGCCGCTCTCCGCTTTTTTATCCTCATCAGACTCTTTCAACGCGCTGACTGTAAGATAGCCATCCTTCAGTTCTACTTTCAGGTCATCCTTTTTGAAGCCCGGAAGTTCAATATCCACCTCGTATTCCTGCTCGTGCTCTTTCACATCCGTTCTCATGATGTGCTCTCCACGTTTTCCATGCATCATCCCATCCATCTCTGTAAACGGGTCATCCATCCAGTCATTCCATAAATTTTCTCTGAAAATACTTGGCATCAACATATATCATTACCCCT
>JAJPWX010000019.1:0-6881 GCA_021205755.1 Lachnospiraceae bacterium
TGTGTGCTCTGTTCATTGCCGCCAAGATACACAAGAATGTCTGAGTTTCCTGTAATGCTCTCCCAGCTGTCCTTGAACAGGGTTTTCAGCTGCGCGAGGTTCTGGATGATGATATTACAGGAGATTTCGCGGCTCCGGCAGGTCGCCAGAATTTCCAGAAATCCATCTGGTAATGCGCAGTTTGCAAATTCGTCCATCCATAATGCAACAGGAACCGGTAATCGTCCGCCACCGTATTTATGATCGGCGATATAGTACAGTTCCTGGAAAATCTGACTGTAGAGCATTCCCACAAGAAAATTGTAAGACTTGTCGTTGTCCGGTATCACACAGAACAACGCCACTTTCCGATCCGGGTTCTCATAAACGCCCTCACCCATCGCAGGAATATCAATGTCGTCATTGTCCAGGATGTGAAGGACTTTCGGGTTCTGCAGATACGCCAGACGCGCATTCGCAGAAATAATAATCGAACGGATCGTATCAGCCGCACCTGTGCAGACTTTTTTGTAAGTGATTAGTGCCGGATGGTCTTCCGGAAGCTGATACATCAGATCATCCAGCTCCGAGTGATTTTCCTCGTCATCGGATACCTTCGCCTTATTCAGCAGCTCCAGCACGCCCCGAAAGTTCGGAGTCCTGCCCTGCTTTGGGAACTCATACCAGACATACAGGAAGATTGCCTGTAAGAGCATTGATTCCGAGCGTTCCCAGAACGGGTCATTCGGCGTCGAGCCTTTCGGTGTCGTATTCGCAATCAGGTTCGTAATCAGCTTCGTCACATCCTCGTCGCAGCGGATGTAGACAAAAGGATTGTAGCCGTCCGACGCATCCATATCGACCAGGTTCAGGACAATGACCTTGTAGCCCATCATCTCCAGGTAATTTCCAATATCACGAAGCAGCTCGCCTTTCGGGTCAGTAAACACAAATGAGGTATATCCTGCATTATAAGCATTTGCTTTCACAACATAGAAGGTTTTACCGGACCCGGAGCCGCCGATGATTACCGTATTGTTATTCAGAGCCGTCAGCCTTGAATTCATACTGATGCGGATATGTTCGGAGATAATTTTATTCTTCCGGTCATCCTTATCCATCAGTTTTTTGTTGATTTCTTTCGGCGTGGCCAGCCGGCCAGAGCCATATTCGCGCCCCGGCATGTAATTGCGCCGGTTGCTTATATCATAGGCAAGGATGATCAGCCAGATAAGGAGAGCCACCAGCACCGTCCTTGAGGTGATCGGTGTGATCTGGATCGGCAGCGGATGCGTCAACACTTCCTGCAGCAATGCGGTCAGATTATCCAGACCGATCTCCTGCCCATAGAGCATCCCAAGGCAATAGCCAACATACAGGGCAATTACAAGCAAAAAAAGAAAGAAACCATAGTTCGGCTTCTTTTTATTCAACATATCCAAATTTTCTCACCCCTGTCTATCTACTTTTGCGCGGCTTAACCGGCCTGGTGCGCTTTACCGCGGGCAGCTTTTCCTTATTACTTTTCTGCGAGGAGAAATCTGGCAGTACGGTTTTGTCTGTTCTTTCTTTGCGAAACATTTCAGCATTCTGCGCGATATGACGCTCCGCATCCGGGTGCAGCTGGCGTTCCCTGATATAGCTATCCCGTTGCTCTGCGAATTCTGGCATCTCAACAAAGGCATTTCTGGAAAATTCGGAGTGATCGATATACCAAGCCGTCGTTTTTCCATCATGATTCACAACTACCACATCGCTCATGGCCAATGATTCTCCTGGAAAGTCAGATGGTTTCAACTGCCCCGAGAACTTATCATATAAATCCTGTACGGATTTTATCTCCGAGAGACTGCCGGAATAAATCATGTCATAATCCGCACCATCCACACGCAGGCCAAGCTTCTCTGCATAAGCAAGGTCATGCCCCTTATAGGACCACTCATGAATATCATCGCTGAACCGGTAAATCGCGAAGCTTTCCGAATCAGAAGCAAGAAAGTCTGTCTCCACGGATAGTCTTTCATTCTCACCAGACGGAACCAGGATACCGGAAACCAAAGCTTTACTTTCCCCTGACAACTCTGCCTCGCGGAGATTTTGCGGCGCAAATGCCAACTCCAGTGCCGAACCACTCATCTCATTCCTGATTACCCTCGTATTTGAGGAATCAGCTGCATAATAAAACACATCGTATTTTTCATCAGGCTGAATCTGGGCGGTAAGCACCCATTCCATTCTTCCGGAACCATCTAAAGCATAATCATATTCCATCCTGCAGTCTTTTTCAGGGATGATTACATAGCATTCCCGTCCATCCTCTGTCCTGAATGGTATTTGAAACTCATTTCCGGTAAGGGGAGCAAGAGCCAGGTACTGGCCTTCTGAGAACGACATCCTGCGCACTCCGTTTTGTGCCCCACGTTCAGGCGTATAAGAAGAATCGCGCTGAGCCGAATCATACCCCATAACTTGTTCCGGATCTTCGTGAACTGTATTCGGCAATTCCTGCATACCAGTACGTGAAGAATCATCTCGGATCGGGTGAATATTCAGTCCTCTGTTATGTGCCAGATTTTTCAGCCGTTCATTTTCCGTCCGGATATCCGGCTTGCTCATAGCTTCTGCCACTTCCAGACCGGAGGACAATTCCATAGCCCCATTCTTCATGTTAACCACCTGGTACATCTTTTCCATATAAATCGCCGCCCGATACGTGATACCGTTACCGGATGCAAGCTGATACTGGTCTGATTTTGGAATAATCACTGTATGAATTCCGTCCGGCATCTCATACATAGCCCATTTTTCGTGCCGCTTCAATGGGGCTTTGGATATCCAGGAAATGTTTCCTTGTTCCGTCACCTGCTGATCATGCCGGACGAGATTATACTGCACCATCGGTGATGTAAGCGGCAGCTCTGTATAATCCCTGACCGGTTCTCTGACCGGCTCCCGCCTTCTTCTCCAGGTACTCAATGGCCACGCTGACCGCACAGTGCTTTCCTGCATAGTCAGGTAACCCGCCGTTTGCCGCACTCCGATCTGTTTCTGCTCCTGAATCATTTCATTCGCAGATCGGGATAATTCCTGCATTTCCGGCGTTTCTCTCCCATTCCGGTCAATCCCGCTTCTGGCATAGTCCTCTGCGCTGATCGGGCCGACCTTGACGTCCCTGTGCCTTCCTGCATTGTGGTCAAGCAGGAACGCCTTGAATTTTGCCGAGTCAGAAGGAGAGATCACATACTGGGTACGCCCGTCCCCGCCGCACAGATCCGGCAGTTGCGCAAAGAGTATCCCATGGTCTTCCATTTCCTTCTCGATATGCTGCAGCAATGCCCTGTCCTCTGTCGATGCGTTGATGAACATAAAGTCATCACCTTTAATATTCCGGAAACGGTTAAGCGTCGTCGCGCCCTTCCATTTTGCCAGATAAATGGTATTCATCAGTTTCAGGATCATCATCGACAGCTGTGCCGTTATTTTACCGATCCAATACGCACTTTTCCCTGTGACAATCACAATCTGGCAGGCATCCTGTACCTCACTCATAGGCTCTTCCCCCTTTGTTGCCGCGTTTTTGAAAAATGCCTTTCAGCAAAGTCAGGATAGTTTTTAAGTTTCTCCTCATAAGCCTCACTGACTTTCCGGCAGATGACATCATCAAACAGGTATCCACCTATATCAATCAGGCTGTGCCATTTGTCATCTTTGTCGCCTTTATAGGACGGATAAAGCAGCCGGATTCCATATTCATTATCCGCTTTATAAATCTGGATATCCTTGATCGTAATGGCATTCTCATAAGTCAGCGTAGCATAACCAAGCAAATCTTTTTTCACAAATATCGTTACAGAAACATCCAGATTCGGCGCATAATTGTCCCGGCATGCTGCATCTTTAATACTCTTTCCCACCGCATAGTCTATCTCCTTTTTCATTTCGCTGCTGACCTCAAACACATCTTTCCAACCCGTCTCGCCTGTTTTTCTGCGCGGCAAAAAAATAACGGGCTTTTCCGTCCCGTCATTTTGTTTAATAAGCCGGACAATAACTTCCTGAATAATAAACAGGCCGTCTATCGTCACCGTCCCGGCTGCCATAATTCCGTTCTTTTCAATGATCTTCATATCCGCCTGAATGTCCATTACCGTCTCCACCTCCCTGTTCAGATGCGCTTGTGATGCGGGAAAAATACTCTGCAGCCTCCTCTGGCGAAATCTTTTCAAAATAATCCGCACCATAGTTCTGTTCAATAAACGGCTGCAATAGCCTATCAAATTTTACTGTCCACGCCGCCTGTTCCTTCTCCCGCTTTTCCTTCATCCGTTTCTTCAGTTCCGTATCTTTTTCCTTCAGTTTTTTCAGTTGCTCTTCCGCTTTCTGTATCTGTCCGGCCAGCTTCTCCTGCTGTTTCTCCATTTCCATTTTCATCTTCCCCTCTCAAGAATCAGGGAAGATTGTCAGTCCAATCTTCCCCAGATTGCATACTGTAGCTTTTAATGCCGCAGCATTTGTTATCTTCCGGCATATTTCTTCATCATTCTTCTCTGCTGCTCCGTTTTTACCGCTTGTGAAAACTCTTCTCCACCTGCTGTTGAACGCGAGTTGCTGCAAATATCATCCGTCAGCCCCAGTGTTTCTGGCTTTAATACATCATCTTTATTTACTTCCAACAGCTTATAATTCTGTGCAAGGGACGGTGCATACAATATTTTACCGACAGGATCATACTCATGAACGAAATCCGAAAGCTGTTCATCCGGGTTCACAACTTCAGCGTTCACACTTTCTATGATCTCGTCTATCTCCCTGTCTGCGAAATCAGCATTCTTAGGGAAGATCAATATTTCATGTACAGAAGATGGGATAATATAAAAACCATTCGGGCACATAGCGGATACTTGATCCAGCACTCCCGGGTAGAACAGGACACTTGCTCCATGAAATGCTTCCTTATTGGATAAAACAATAAGACCGTTATTACCGAATCCCATTTCATCCATAGAAATTTCTGGCAAATCTTCTACAGAAAAACCGGCCATTTTCAGTAACATACTTTCCATGTCACTTATCTGTACGGGATAGCGTGCCATCGAATTTTTTAAAGCCTGGGCATGGAGTTCTTCCGTTGTTACTCCGTACCGTGCTTTCATCTCGTTTGTTACCGGGACTGCAACTCTACAATTTTCGCCTCTCCCCATCTCAATCTTATAAACGGCTGCGATGTCTCCCATTTTGCAATGTGGATGGCGTGCAAGCATCTCTGCATTTTTCGTGCATCCAGCTGTATCCAGGATAACGTTCTCCTTCGCATATTCCCAGTTATCTATCACTTTTCTTATATCCGGAACAATATTGCTGCTTAACCCTGGAATTCTCTGTTCATCATGCTCAATCTGTAAATCTGAAATCTGCTTCATCACCTGCGGCAGCTCCTGGCCTTTCTGATAAAGGTTATAGAAATCATCCAGGTAAATGATCTGCGCCACATTCTCGTTTGGTGCTTTGATGGTAAACGCCTTTTTCAAACCGGTTGCCCTGACAGTTTCGGAAATGTTGATGTCCCAGTCCTGGTATGAGCCAGGAAGATAATCTTTTATGTTCATCTCCACATATTCACAGAATTCATTTAAATCCATGCTTTCGTTGATCCGGTCACTCATCGTCATCCCCTCCCCCCGCTTCTGCTGTTTTCTTTGCTTTGGACTGCTTCTCTGCTTTGCCTGCCTTCTCTAAATCCATATGCTCCTGCTGCATTTTCATCAGTGTATCCGCATACGTATAAATTCTGGTCTCCCTTTTCACTGTTTCCTCTTTAAATTCACAAATAATCATATTGCATCCTCCTGTTTATTAATGTGCTTTACGTGTTCTTTGTTTTTGTTCCGGCTTTCGCTCTGATTTCTGTTCCACTTTCTCCTGCGGCGGGTTCCGAACCTGTCGGCCTTCTGTCAACGATGGTTCCTTATTTCTGGCATCTCCTGTCAGCGCCTGCCGTTCCTGTATAAAATCCGGCAGTTCTGTAAATCCAACGCTGTCCACGTACCAGGCTTTCTTTTTTCCATCCTGGTTCATCAGGATCACATCACTTACGGAAAGGGAATGGCCCTTATAATCATCCGGAAAAGCCAGGTTAAATCGTTCAAAAATCATATCCAACGTTTCCACCTCAGAAAGAGTCTCTGTTTTCGAGAGATTGCTGACATAGATCAGATCGTAATCAGCACCGTTCACCTTATGATTCATCTTTTGTAAAAGCTTCGTACCCTCAAACAGATATTCCCGTCCTGCGCCCTCCCGGTTAATCTGATAGATTCCAAAGGAATCCGCACCGTCATTCAAGAGCATTTTTTCCACAGGTATCTGCTCCATGCGTTTTACTTCTGCCCGGAACAGATTTATGAAGCCATTCAATACAGCCGGATGGCTTGTCACAAGAGTATGAGGCCGGATCAGCTGTACCGGATTCGATTTGTTCATTTCTGCAGCCATTCGAGGACAGGTTTTTACTGCCCAGCTTTTGTTATCCCATGAAAATCTGCCGTCATAGCTTTTTTACAGCACAGTGGCCGCCAAAACATAAGCAATCCGCTCCGCACCAAATTCTTCCATCACAGAAGCCGCTGCTTTATCATCCAGCCTCATTCCGTCAAAATGATCGCGGATTGCTTCCTCTATCGCCGTGCTGCAGGCATCGTTCAATCGATTTGATGACCGGAAAACATCTGCCTCCCCATGCTCCTGCGCATACGAAAAGCTTTCCTTGTACACAGGCGGGTATACGCCCGATGATTTTGTTGTTTCTGTTTGTTGCAGTTCTTTAACTGTCATTTGTTTCCCCCAATCTTAGCTATCTGCTGTTTTTCCTTTTGTGCCTGTTTCTTCGAGATTCACCTGCTCTT
>JAJPWX010000019.1:6981-16595 GCA_021205755.1 Lachnospiraceae bacterium
CTCTCCCTGACCGTAAGCATTTCCTGCCGTTCATAAACTTCCCGCCTCGTAACCCAGTGGATAACCGGCTTATATCCATCATCCATCCTTATCTCCTTCTTCCTTAACAAGTTTCCTTGCTGAAATTGCTGCCACCGGCAGTTATCTGTAAGCGTACATTTTCGGTTTTGTGTTCTTAAATCGGCTCTGAGCCTGGCTTTGACTGACTGGGCTGCTTTGACTGCTCTGGTTGTTTTGCCATCTTTGTCCGTTTTGAACGCTTTGGTTCCCCTGACTCAGCGACCAGCCTGTAGATTCTCCCTCTTCGTTCATTCCCGGAATGCTCCCTGCAGTAGCTGTCTGATTCTTTCCGCCAGACGGGAAAGACTCTGGCGACACCTTCTTTTCACCCACACCAACTGCATCCATACTGTCTTTCTTGTCCATATTCAGGAGGGCATTCAGCTCCGCAAGACGCGCAGATTTTTCCGTAAGCTCCTGTTCTTTCGGGAATGGCTTTTCCAGTTCTTCCTGCGCGTTCTGCATCTGCTGCCGCAGATTTTCCAGCTTCTGTTCCGCCTCCGGCAGCAGTTTTTCCCCGATTGAAGTCAATGCGTGGTTAATACGTGTAATGTTGCCGGTTGGGTCTTTCCCAAGCTCTACGTAATGCCTTCCGCCGTCTTTTTGAAGGGTCAGGGTAAATTTCTGCGACATCATAGAAAATTCAGCCTGCATGGAGAATCCATGATAATCCCCAATCACTCCACCTACACCCGCCGCCCTCATCGCGATAGCAGCATTGATAATCGCCTCACCTGCTTCCTTGTATTCCGTGTAGACCGTCCCATTGACCGTCATTGAAAAATGCTCCTTATCCAACGCCGGAATCGCCGCTACTGCTTCGACGTCTGCCTTCAGGCCGGCAATATACTGCTCGGTTGCCTTAATTTCCCCCGGATATTTCTTTGCCACATCCGATTCCAGTTGATAGAACTGGCTCTTATAATTGGCCTTCAGGAGTTTCAGTTTACTTACATCCACATCCAGCGACATCTTTTCCTTTATATAAGGGTTGCTTGTCGCAAGCGCCTTGATTTCCGCATAGGTAAGGGCCGTATCATCCACATCCTCTGCAGAACGAACCGGCGATTTTGAAGTCATAATCTGAGAAATAAATTTTTGTTTTGTCTCCAATGTCTGCCAACTGTACGCGTCGAAGGTTCCCTCGGTGACATAACGATAAATAAATACTTTTTCGTTGCGGTTTCCCTGCCGGAGGATGCGGCCCTCACGTTGTTCCAGATCGGATGGTTTCCAGGGTACGTCCAGGTGGTGCAGCGCGATCAGCCGGTCCTGCACATTCGTGCCGGCTCCCATTTTTGCGGTTGAGCCAACTAAAATACGGACCTGACCGGTCCGCACTTTCTTAAACAATTCTTCTTTTTTTACTTCTGTATCTGCGCTATGAATAAAAGCGATTTCCTCCGGAGGCACTCCCTTCGCAACCAGCTTGTTACGGAGATCATCATAGACATTGAAGGAGCCATCTTTTTTCGGTGTAGAGAGATCGGAAAAGACAAGCTGGGTCAGCCGCTTTTCCTCTGTCTCTTTCCAAATACCGTAAACATTTTCTGCACAGCGATTTACCTTACTGTTTTCATCGTCAGGAAGCATATCATTCAGCAGCCGCTGATCCAGTGCCAGCTTTCTGCCATCGGTCGTTATCCGCAGCATGTTGTCAACCGATGAATCCACCCGGCCATTCCGGACCATGTCTGCACGTTTGGAAAAAGTTTCCACCATCTCCTTCTGGATCTCACTCGGCTGCAGCTTCTCGTCTATGAACTCCGACTCTGGAACAGGAAGGTTCAGCATATCCGCTGTCTGTACATCCGCACATTCACGGAATACCGAAATTAGTTCCGGCAGGTTATAGAACCGCGCGAACCTTGTTTTTGCCCGGTAGCCTGTGCCTTCAGGGCTGAGCTCAATCGATGTAATTGTTTCACCAAAGCTCGCCGCCCAGGCATCGAAGTTTCCCAATTCCATATTTTGCAGTGTATCATACTGTAAATATCTCATAACAGTATACATTTCTACCATACTATTTGAGATAGGCGTACCCGTGGCAAATGTTACCCCTTTCCCGCCGGAAATCTCGTCCATGTACTGGCATTTCATAAACATATCTGACGATTTCTGCGCGTCCGTCTGCGCAATTCCGGCCACATTGTTCATTTTGGTGTAAACGAACAAATTTTTGTAAAAATGGCTCTCGTCCACAAACAATCTGTCAACTCCAAGTTGTTCAAAAGTGACTACATCATCTTTTCTGCTCTGATCATTCAGTTTTGCCAGCTTTGCCTCCAGGGAGCGCTTTGTCTTTTCCAGCTGCTTTACCGTGAAACTGCGTTTTCCCATTCCAGATGCATCCGCATCGGAAAGAGCAAGCATAATATCGTCAATCTGACGTTCGATTGACGCCGCCTGTCTCTCAACTGAAAGCGGAATCCGTTCAAACTGACTGTGCCCGATGATAATGGCATCATACTGTCCGGTTGCAATCCTGGAACAAAACTTTTTCCGGTTCGCCGGTTCAAAATCCTTTTTTGTTGCCACCAGAACATTCGCCCCCGGGTAAAGCCGCAGGAAATCACTTCCCCATTGCTGGGTCAGGTGATTGGGGACAACAAACAGACATTTCCGTGCCAGTCCCAGGCGGATGCTCTCCATCGCTGCTGCAGTCATCTCGAACGTTTTCCCAGCCCCAACGCAGTGTGCCAGGAGTGTATTATTACCATACAAAATATGGGCGACGGCATTCCTCTGATGCTCCATCATCGTGATTTCCGGATTCATTCCCACAAATTGGATATGACTTCCATCATATTCACGGGGGCGGATGGAGTTAAACAGGGTGTTGTAAGTCCTGCAGATATCCTCCCGTCTGCCCATATCGCGGAAAATCCAGTCCTTAAACGCATCCTTGATCAGCTCCTGTTTCTGCTGGGCAAGAGTCGTTTCATTCTGGTTCAGGACACGTTTTTCTTTCCCATCGTCATCGGTAACGGTATCATAAATTTTCGTATCCCGCAGATTCAGGGCATCCTCCAACAGGCGGTAACCATTCGCCCGCTTTGTGCCATACGTGGAATTTGTCTTTACATTATACTTATCAAACGACTTCCCGGCAATCTGCCACTGCCCAGTGTGCTTTGAATACAGGACTTTGATGTGTTCCCGCATCCGCCAGGGCGGCCGGAACATTTCTTCCATAAACTCCTGAATATATTCCTGCTTCACCCAGGTCGCCCCAAGGCGCACTTCAATCTCCGATGCGTCCAGATCTTTCGGCTGCACCTTTTCAAGATATTCCACATTCACTGCGTATTTCTTATCTTTCACCGCAGCCGTTTTTGCCATCTCCAGCTTCTTACGGACATTACCGGACAGGTAATCATCTGCCGTATGCCAGCCTGCAGTCTCGTCTTCCTGCATTTCTTCTGCAGGGTCGCGGAAAATCACCCCTTGCAGTTCTTGAATAATTTTTCCATACTCCCCGGGTGTGCCAAGCAATTCCGCCATATAGGGAAGATCCACCTTTGCCTTTTCCCCAATAGAGAGGGCAAGCGCGTCGCTGGCTGTATCCACATGGGACACCGGCTCTGCTCTGCGGATCGTCCGCCTTGTAAAAATGTCTGCTTTGCGCTCCAGATTTCCCTCTTCATCCAGCATCTCCAGGGACGCCAGCAAGCTGTAGCTGTTGTCATTGGAAAACGCCCGTTTGTTCGTCCGGCTGTTAATCAGTCCATACTGGGAAGTGAAAGAATCATACTGGCTTTCCAGTCGCCGCTGCAATTTTTCCACTTCTGCGTCGCTGCCATCGTTAAGCTGGCAGTCAATCAGTTCACGGACGGTATCGCGCAACCTGATCATCCCCAGCACACGTGTTTTCATATCCTTCGAGAGCGTCATCTTCCGCATTTGCGAATTCTCGCGATAGTAAACTTCCCCATCCCTCTCCGTGAAGCTGAAATTTTTCACAGCCGGGTCTGCCGGAATCATGGTTGTATCTTCAACCAGTTCATCATCTGTGATTTCATATTCTGTAATCTGCCCATGGATATGGGATAATGCCTCACGAAGCTGTACAGACAGCTCCGCGCCCTCGATTGGTCTGACTGTCACCTCCTGCCTGCCATATTGCGTACTTTCTGTCGTAAACTCCCCCAGCACCATCTCCGGATGCTGTGAAAAATAGGAATTAATCATGTAGCCTTCCGGCGTAGTTCCAAGCTCCGTCCAGGATGGATGTACAATGCTCGCACGATCCCGCTTCTGCAGAAACAGGATATCCGCAACCACCCCTGTGTTCGCATTCCGCAGGAAAGCATTCTTTGGCAGCCGGACCGCACCCAACAGGTCTGCCCGGTTACCGATATACTCCCTCACGGATGAATTTGCTTTGTCCATCGTCCCACTCGAAGTGATGACCGCAATCACCCCGCCAGGACGCACCAAGTCAATCGACTTTGCAATAAAATAGTCGTGAATCAGAAAATTCTGGCGGTCATACCGCTTATCCGCTACTTTGTACGAGCCAAACGGGACATTCCCAATCACACAGTCAAAAAAGTTATCCGGATACTGTGTCGTCTCAAAGCCCTGCACAGAAATCGTATTTTTTTGATAAAGCTGCTGCGCAATCCGGCCGGAAACACTGTCCAGCTCCACTCCATACATCCTGGCAGCTTCCATACTTTCCGGAATCAGACCCATGAAGTTGCCGACGCCACAGGACGGCTCCAGGATATTCCCGGAGCGGAGACCCATGCGTTCAAGAGCTTCATACATGGCCTTGATCACGGTTGGAGAGGTATAAAAAGCATTCAGCGTAGACGCACGGGCTTCTTTATATTCATCCTCTGTAAGAGCGGAACGAAGTTCCTGATACTCACTGCCCCATCCTTCCGCCCTTTCATCAAAAGCCTGTGGGATACCGCCCCAGCCGACATAACGCGATAGCACCTCCTGTTCCTCTGTGGTTGCCAGGCGGTTTTCTGTCTCCAGTTTCTTCAACAGGTGGATTGCATCCATATTCGCCCGGAACTTTGTTTTCTGTCCACCTGCTCCCAGGTCATCGTCTGTGATGCGGAAGTTGATGCGCTCCTGAGGCTGTGGCTCTGAGTCAGATTCTACTTCTTTTTCTGTTTCAGATTCTGTTTCGGTTTCTGTCTCGGTCTCTATCTCGGTGTCTGTCTCAATTTCCGTTCTTATCTCTGTTTCTTTTTCAGGCTGCTCTGCTGCCGACTGTTCTAAACCTTCAGAGGATACCGGTTCTACATCTCTTTCCACCGGATTCAATTCCAATACGATACTTTTAAGTCTTACATTCTCCGGACCGTCCGCAGCTTCTTCTACATCTTCTGCTTCTTTTGTCTTCTCGCGTAGCTGTTTCCGCTCTACACCATCTTCCTTCAACGGCAGCTGATATTTTTCTCTGGCTGCTTCGACTTCTTCCTGCGTCATGACATCTTCGGATAAAGATTCAATCAGATCAGCCGAAATCCCGCTACTATCATCTTGCAAACGTTCTTCCGCATCAGCAATCAGCTGCATCTGTTCCGGTGAAAAGTCCGGATCTGCCAATGGTACGATATCCAGTTCCTTTTGAGCCGCATCATAGATCACATCCATCTGCTCACCGCTGAAATCATCGTGGCTCACATTGCTTTGCTCCAGGGCATCTGCAACCCGCATTTCTGTAGAAAAATCATAGACCGGTTCTTCCTCTTCGTAATACGAGCGGACAAACTCGACAGATTCATTCCGAAAAATCGGATAGCGGGCTTCTTTGGCCATGGTCATATCCTGCAGGCTGACGACACCAGTCTGGTAATCGACAGTATCAATCCGGAATTCCCGGCCATCCACATGAATCACCGCATCCAGCGGCAGATAATCTTTCCAGCTGAAATATTTCATCAAGCGGTGCGTACCATCTGGTCTCTCACTCATTAGGACAAGGCTCTCGCCCTTTTTCCGGATCATTTCAGAGAATGCAGCCCACTGACTTACCGGAAAGGCCGTGAATAAACGTGTATCCTCTCCCACCGGTTTTTCAAAAATCCGGCTTCGGATAATCTGTGAAACAAGTTTCGCGTCATCCCCGTAAAACTCAAAATAACCATGCTGCTCAAAACCAACCATGGTACTTTGGTAGCGTTCCTTAATTGTGTCGTACTCTTTAGCTGCTGTCTCACTCAGCTGCCATACGGTAAAAGACTCCGCCGGCGCAGGCGCTGAAAGCATCGGATAGGTTGTTTCAATCACCTCCTTGTGCAGACGGTTGTGAAATCCAGTCTCGTCAAAATACAGACGGTATAATTCCATATCCGCCAAAGAAAGTACTGCACGCTTAATGGCAGTATTTCCTTCTATCTCCGCATTTTCCCGGTCTGAATTTCTGCAGGCGTTTTGATATGCCCGATCCTTCAGAACCGCCGTTTCGACAATCGGAAGGTAATGTTCATACAGATCGCGGATTGTAGGAGCCTGGGGAAGCGTTTCAGGCGGTTCTGTCTCTGGAGACTCTGCCTCCTGCTGCTTTTCTTCTGTACCCCCCGCATCTACCACATCGTCACGCTCTGCCACAGTCTTTTCAGGTGCTGGTTCCGCCACTTTTCGGTTTTCAGTCACAGGTTCAAAAGCACCTGCATCCAAATAATCAAACAGCGACATCTGCTGGTTTTCAAGCAAAGGTTTCTTCCGCTCATTCTTATTTGGGAACAAGGTATAGCTGCCATCCACGTACCCTCGCATATCTGCGAGAATTCTGGATCGCTCTTCATATCTAAAATCGTCAAGTGGGAGCACAGCCAAAGCTTCATCCATTGCCTTCAGAACAGTTTCCATTCTTTCGCGGTCTTCCAGCGCTTCTGTCAAATCTTCCAGACTGCCCCCATAAGCAAGTACCTGATCCTGCTGATAGTCGAACGGACGCGGGATCTCTGGCGGCATCCCTCCATAAAAGCTAAGAATTTTTGCTGCCATTGATCTGCGTTCATACGTGGCCATATGGTCATAGTCTGCTGCAGACAAAAACCGTCCGTTTTCAATCAGAAAATCAATCCTCTGCGCCACCTTTTTCCACGGCAACAAAATCTCCGTCTCCGGGTTACGGATTCCATTTTTACTGAGCCGCAGCCCCTTACCGTCATAATCCGCCCAGGAATCATCCGCCCCTGAGAGAGCGTTGCTCTGGCCGCCAGTTCCATATTTTTCTTTAATAAAGTTTGTTCGGTCTGCCGTGGAATCGTTCTGCAAATAAAACGAATACGTAGAGAGCCTGCCGTCTGAATATGCACCTCCCCTTGCCAGATACGCGTCGATCTCATCCTGCGTGATAAACACCTTATGCTCCTGCCACTGAAAGCCTGGCCGAGCCTGATACGACACTGCTTCTAACGCCAGACGCTGAAACTGCCGCAGGACTTTTTCTGGGCTGTAAAGATGGGAGCGCATCAGGTCATGGTTGTTTTCATATACATTTACAAACCCTTCCAGCCTCGCACTCAGGTCAACAAGGAAGTCATGCTGTGCAAGAAGATCCGACAGTTTTTCTTCAATATCCGGAAATCCACCTGCAAACGGCTCCATATCTGCAAAAACATGTTCTGCAACTCCCTCAGACATATCTCTTTCAAAATAAGCCAGAGACTGCGCGTGTTCTTTTATCACTGTGTCCCGCGCCGCATCCAGTACCGGCTGCAATGCAAATTCGCCCTGCTTCAATAACTGGTGAATACGGCTGCTCACGTTCTCCCACGATAAAAATGCCTTATCCAGGATCTGGTCATGCACTGTATGTCCAAGCGCGATTTGCATCCCGGATGAGTCAAACCACACCGAGTATTCTTTCCCATCAATCTCAAAGCCTTTCCCGCCCGTGCCATATTCCGTTCGTACAAACTCCGTGTATTCCTCGTCCGTCTGTTCTGACATAAAATTATAAATCAGGCGCAGTACGCTATGCTCTTTATTGCCGCCGGTCCGCAGAATTTCATCCACCACTTCCGACGGTATTGAAATCTCCCCCGCATAAAGCGCAGCCTGACGCTCCTCAATGTCGCGGATCTGCTCTTCCATTGTCGGAATTTCGGGCAAAGATAAAGCAGAGACGATTTCCATCTCTGCTTCATCAATTACTGTTTCATTGGTTTCTTCTGTCTGATCTTCAATCAGATGTAAATCAGTTCCTGATAAATAGTCTCCTCCGCCATCTCCTTCAGGCTGTTCTGGTGTGCTACCCACGCCATCTGGTCGCTCTTGTCCGGTCCCGGATATGCTTTCTGCAGGCCCTCCATCAGGACTTCCAGCCGTTCCTGCGCGGTCTTCTCGATGTCCGCCAGATAACTGTTCAGTTGCCCCTTCAGCAGGAGTGACGAGTACATTCCCCGCTTGTTCTCCTTCAGGTATGTCTCCCGGAGCATCCCGTACTTCCCGATGCTCTCTTCCGGAGTCTCGTCCGTGATGGCCAGATTCGGATAAAGGTAATCTCCGCTGCGGTAATAGTTCAGTTCCATGATCAGTTCCTCCTTTTTGTTCTGCTGTATGGTCTGTTTCCGGCTTTTCAGGCTCCTGTGTTGCCTGCTGCTGCGTTTCGGATTCTTCTGGTTCCCGAGCCTCCGGGTGAATCGTTTCGTTTTTTACAGGCTCCTGATCTGTCTTGTCGGAAGTATTGTAGCCTCCCCGGTTCTGATTTGCAACTTTGTCACGGCTTTCTTCCAAAATTATTTTTCGCACCGTTCGTCCGATATCAATCAGCACTGGCTCACTGGCCTGCCATACCGCATCGCCCAAATGCGCCAGGACTCCGATATCCCGGTATTTTACAATATCCCTGTAGTCAATTGCTCCCACATAATCTGCCGGTTCAAGCCCGCACCGTCTGAAAAGCGTATATAAAATACTCATCGCCATCAGATAACGAAATTCCTTCCGGATCGTTTCCGTATCTGCTCCAAGTGAAGAACTTCCGGGTTCCGTAAACAAACTCTCCACTGCATCATCCAGATAATTCTTTGTCTGGACGATAGCCACTCCCATCAGCGCTGACCGCAGATCCTCAGAATAATTGTCACCAATGTCATATGCTTCCAGCAGATGATCCCTGACTGCGTCGCGATGTTCAGAACTCAGTTGCCACAGGATAGGCTGCCTGCCATTCCTTGACGGAACCGTATCCGACACATCAAAAACATAGCGCAGCCTGGGGCGGGTGCCGGTCTGCTTATCAATCAGTGCGATTCCCTTAGACCCCCGCTTAATCCAGCAGTTCATTTTCTTGCTCCACACATCAAATTCCGCACAGGCAGTCGCATCCGGTCGCTGTGCATGGATCAGCAGGGTATCCTCGAATGAATAGCGGTACAAGCGTGAGGATGTATCCAGATAATCCATCCACTTCTCTGGGGAGGCCGTTACCTCAGTGGCATGATCCGCCGCCAGTTTTATTACCTCATTAATTTTTGCCATGTGTCATCCACCTTCCTTACGGGATCCGTCCTGCTTTCCGCTTGCGGGTTTCTTCTTTCTGTTTGGTTTTCTGAGGCTGTAGTTCCTCCTGTTGCTGC
>JAJPWX010000019.1:16695-20701 GCA_021205755.1 Lachnospiraceae bacterium
GACTCTTTCAGATGTTCAAGCTCTTTCTCCAGATCCGCCTGCCGGATGATTTTCATCGGTGCTCCCATTTTCGTTCGCCTCCTTTCCTGCCGGAATCCCGGCATCCTTCCTCATAAAATAATTCGCTAACATCTGCATATTTCGAGCGGGAAGTTCCGGATTGCGGATCTGCTCAAGTTCTTTCAGCGGCATTCCCGCTTTCACCGCAGCATAAATAATCTCGAACTGTTCATCCGTATAACCCGGATTTTTAATCAGGTCGATAATAAAATCGTCCCTCTTCCTGGTCTCATTTCTCTTATGTTTTTGATGGAATGGAAGAAGTCCCTTCTTTCCCGGTTTGGATACATAATCAGCTGCTGACACATCTGCTTCTCTCACACCGTTCAGGTTTCTTTCATTGCCAGAGGCTCCTGTACCAAGCGAGTTTTTCTTTACAACCTGTTCCTCTGGTGCCGCCGGATTCACTGCTTCCGTCTGATTATCTCCAACCACAGTATTACCCGGTTGCAGTGTCCTTTCCGCTAACTGTGCTTTCAGCTTTGCATTTTCTTGCGTCAGACCGTTTCGTTCCTCCGCCAGTTTATGCTTCTCCTCCTGTGCCGTTTCCAGTTGTATCCTTAGCGCATCCAACTCTTTCTGAATCGAATCCAGCTTCACCGTACAGGTTCCAAGCTCCGTCTCCAGTGCATCCCGTTTCCTGTCTGCTTCTGACTGCAGAAGTGATTTTTCCGTTTCAAACGTAGTTTTCAGCGAACGGATTTTTTCCTCTGAATATTCCTGCTGCTGTTTCAGCCGTTCCTCCGCAGTCTCACGTTCGCTCCTGATCCGGTCATCCGCGTAAGCTTTGCTGTTCTCCTGCTCCTTCTTTAAAAACTCCATCTGCAAGTCAAAACGTTCCCGCGCCCGCTCCGCCTCATGCCGCAGTTTTTCAATTTCATCAAACTGGCTGAACTTTTCCATTGCTGCAAAATCCGCATACTCATCTCGTACCTCACTCAGGGAATATTCTCCATCATAAAATCCCATGGCAAATTCCTCACCGCCGATCAGCGCAATGCTGCGCAGAAGATCAAGGCTGACAAGCCCAACCTCTTTCCCATAGCAGAAAGCATCTTCGATAAATTCTTTGCTGAACCCTTCCCTGCACATCAGATAAAGCTGTTCGACGTGGTGCCTGTAGGAATCATCCGCTTCCAGGTAAGGCGCGTAACTCAGATAATCCTTTACCATCCGCTCTGCTTTTTCATCTGTCTTCTCTCGACCTTCCAGATCAATCTGAAATCCGACCTTGTTTTCATTCATTTCCATATTGGCTCTGTGTCCAGCCGTCTCCGGCAGATAATCATCTTCCTGATCCGCATCTTCCACAACATCTGGAGGCCATGCCTGTGAATCCTGATTTACATCGGATTGCGACAGCAGTTCTTCATCATGGGTTTTCTGGTCACTCTTCACTGTTGCTGACATCTGTATTGGATACGCGCTTTGTTCACTCGTCATATTTCTCTCCGCCTCTGACCATTCTCGCCCACTGTCCTTTAATGCTTTCGTATTCTGTGCCTGACTATCCTTTTGATTTCCACGCCTACTCTGTGTCTTTCCTGATGCCCGTGCCTGCCGTTTTTCTGCTCGCCGCGCCGCTTCGGATTTTTTTGCTCTTGCCTGTCTCTGTCCCATATCTTGCATCCTCTCTTTTTTCTTTGTTTTTGTCTTTGTGATCCTCTCTGGAAATATCTCTTTCTCTTGCCGATGGCTCCATCTGATAAAAAAGTTTGAACGTATCTTCAACAATCCTCAGCTCTTTTTTGTTATCTTTCAAAGCACCGCGGCACTTATCCATTTTTTCTTTTACTTCATTCCGTTGAATAACCGCCTCCCCATATGGGCAGACGGCTTCAATCAGTTTCATCAGTTCATCCATTTCCTGCTTCGTCTCCGGTTGTGGATCAGACTGATATTTTTCTTTCAGCTTCTCATACCTGGATACGTAGTAAAACGGCTGTTTCTTATAATATTTTGTCCGGGTTGCCGAAAGCTCACGCTCCAGGACTTCCCGTTCTTTTGTCAATTCATCCTTCCTTTTCTCCAAATCGGATTCATCACCGATATCATAATCTACCATATACCGGATGGCATCGGATAATTTGCGGATCTCCAGGATATCCTGCTTGTTCCGAACCCTCTGCTCTTTTGTCATCCGCTCCGGTTTCCGGATGAAATAAGTGTTATTCCATCTTTTCCAAAAACTCCTCTGGAACGGTGTCATCTTCCAGCCGGGGCAGCGGATGATTTTTGCATAAATCACTTCGCGCATTTCCTGACGGTCACCATATGTCTTGTAACGGATTTCAATTTCCGGTTTGGTTCTCTTGTCCGCGATCCTCTGAATAATTTCTTCTTTTGTATAACCATCCCCAAGCCGCCCGGTACGAAATGCCCGCCCGGCTCCTTCTGGAAGCAGTGAGAGGAACTTTCCGTTTCGTGTCACCGTGTATCCGTCACTGCGAAGGTAATCGAGAAAAACTTCATAGCTATCCGAATACTCAATCGCTTCGTCAATATCATCTCGGATAATATCTGTCCAGCTGTAGTACTCTCCTTTTTCCATCTGTTTTGGCCGTTTCCACTCTCCATAATTTCTCCCTCGCCGATCTTCGTCATACTCTAAGGTCGGCAGATGGTATTTCTCACAGATGCGGTCGGTAATCGGCTGGATGCGTTTTTCCCAGTCACCTTTTGGTGAATGAAATTTCAGGCCATCCGTTTTTGATACTGAATCGAACGTGATGTGTACGTGCATATGCGCCTTGTCATTGTGGACAGCAAACGCATAATAATAATCGTCCCCCAGCAGCTCCCGGCAGAATTCTTCTGCAACCTGGAATGCCGTCGCCTCATCTATGCCGCAGTCCGGCGGAAAAGAAAGCATGTAGTGGAAAGCCTGACTTCCGTCCTCCTTGCCCCAGAATTTTTTATTTTCCACCATCGTCCGGTAAATCATCTCCGGAGTCCTGCCGGCGTTCCCGCCGATCCACAGACCATTCCCGCACTTTTCATCCCGGCAGATATAAAATAAATTTTTCTTCAAGTGCGAAGCTTTGTTGCTGCCTTTCGTCTCTTTGATTCTAAGCAGACGAGTTACCGCCATATCTCTAACCACCTCTTCTCGTTTTTTTCGATTTTGCTTTACCAGTGTCTGCTGCATCGGCCTCACGATTATTTTCATTTTCTATTTCATCATCATGTTCAGAAGCATAAAAATAATTTTCATTTTGGACCTGCAGCAGCTGTACCGTCTCATAATACTTCCTGTCAATTTTTTCGAGATATTCCGTAAGATCCCGGTAATCCATGTTCGTAATAAAACGTCTGGAGTTACACGAGCGCACCACCTGATTGATATTTGTCCCAATCTTCAAAATAGAATTTTTCAATTCCCTCAGCAGCTGGTCCGTCTCCGGCGGAAGCTGAAAAATTTTTCTTCTCATGTAATCCGATTCGGATAAACCGTTGCGTTCAGCCTGTTCCTCAATCTTCGCAGCCTCTTCCTCTGTGCAGCGGAATGCTTTCCAGACCGTCCTGTTTGCCATCAGGTATCGCCCCCTTTCCCTGACTATTTTGCCGGTTATTTTCCCATGACGCAGTTGTTAAATCCAGCGTAATAAATGCCTCTCCCAGCGGTCAGAATTTAGCTATAACATTTTCGTAACAATTTCTGTGTACAGCCGTTTCAGCAGGCATTTTGTAACAATTTCAACTCCAGCTCACCAAAAACGTCGTTCTCGTTTCACACATTTCTCCGATGTTATTCACAAGTAATGGCAAGATACGCCTTTTGTTTCACAACGGCCTCTTGTCAAGGGGCTTGCGCCCCCTGATACCCCCAAAACCGTTGTTTCACGCCGCCTTAAAATGGCGGCAAATTCTGAAATTATTACATGGTAGATGTATGCGAATATTACGATGAAAAAACATGTTACAGGGTCAAAAAAAGAGCCGATTT
>JAJPWX010000077.1:0-5598 GCA_021205755.1 Lachnospiraceae bacterium
GCGATTATGCACAGAGCTTCGGCATCGGCGGGGCAGGCATCGGCGGCGGCGGCGGATCCTCCATCGGCGGCAGCGGCAGTGGCATCACTGTCTTCGGCAGCATTGTGACGGCCACCGGCGGCGGCGAGGCAACCGCCAAGAAAGACGGCAGCAATTCTGCATCCGGCAGTGGCTATGGCGGGGCAGGCATCGGCGGCGGCGGCGGCTACTCCATCGGCGGCAACGGCAATACCATCACCATCGAGAGTAGCACCGTGACCGCCAAAGGCGGCGGAAAGGCAGAAGCCGAGAGCAGCGGCGGTTCTGCAAACAGCTATGGCAGCGGCGGCGCAGGCATCGGCGGCGGCGGCGCAGGCAGCTCTGGCGGTGGCAGCCGCTCCGGCGGCAGCGGCACGAACATCACTGTTAAGGGCAGCGAGGTGACGGCTGAGGGCGGCGGTACGGCAAGCGCTGTGGGCAGCACCGGTGCATACTGCTATGGTATAGGCGGGGCAGGCATTGGCGGCGGCGGCAGCCAATTCTCCATCGGCGGCGCTGGCAGTAACATCACCATCGAGAGCGGCACCGTGAAGGCCACCAGCGGCGGCACGGCAACCGCCAAGAGCAGCAGCGGTTCTGCAGTCAGCACTGGAGCCGGCGGGGCAGGCATCGGCGGCGGCAGCGGCAACTCCATCGGCGGCGCAGGCAGCGCCATCACCGTCGAGGGCGGTACCGTGACGGCTGAGGGCGGCGGCACGGCAAACGCTAACGCCAGCGGCAATGCAACCACCTACGGCATGGGCGGTGCAGGCGTCGGCGGCGGCGGCAGCTTCGGCGGCACCTCCACCGGCGGCAGCGGCACGGACATCACCATCAGCGGCGGCACTGTGACGGCCACCGGCGGCGGCACCTACGGCGGTGCAGGCATTGGCGGCGGCGGCGGCCACGGCTCCGGCGGCAGCGGCGGCGTTGCCATCTCCAACGGGTACATCACCGCCACGGCAGGCAGTAATGCAGCCGTCATCGGCGGCGGTTACAGCAGCACCGCCGGCGTCGCTGAAGCCACCGTCACCATCACCGGCGGCTACTACGGCAAGGGCAGCACTACCGCCAACATGGTTTACGATGTGAAGGTAGCCGACGGATACGGTGTGGCCGCAAACACCGATTCGGATACCAAGGGAACCTACCCCGTCTATGTGACCACTCAGGCGACCTGTGGCGACTTTGCTGTCACCTCTGGCGGCACGCTGGGGACGGACTTCACCTATGAGAACAATGTGCTGACCTTCCTCACCGGCGGGGAGTACATCGTCACCATGAACACGGCAAACAATATCACATTCACCACCACGGACAGAATCGTGGTGAGCGCTGACAGCGCTATCACCCTGACCCTGGATAGCGTGGACGTGACCAGCAGCGGTTACACCCCGTTGGAGGTCAACACAAATGCGGCTGTGACCATCGCCCTCAGCGGAACCAACGTGCTGACCTCTACCGCTGCGGGCTCTGCAGGCTTGCAGAACACCGCGTCCGCCAGCCTGACCATTACCAGTGCGTCAGGGGACGGCGAAACCACCGGTACCCTCACCGCTACCGGTGGCAGCGGCGGCGCAGGCATCGGCGGCGATAGCTGCAACATCACCATCAGCGGCGGCGAAGTGAAGGCCACCGGCGGTGAAGGCGGTGCAGGCATCGGCGGCGATAGCTGCAACATCACCATCAGCGGCGGCAAAGTGACGGCCATCGGCGGTGAAGGCGGTGCAGGCATCGGCGGCGGCACCCACGCTAGCGGCATCACCATCACCGGCGGGTACATCATCGCCGCAGGCAGCAACGCAAGCGCCATCGGCGGCGGGAACAGCGGTAGCGCTGGCACCATCACCATCACCGGCGGGTGCTTCGGTACGGGCGTGATAGCCGACAGCACTGACCCGGTGGGTTCCGTGTATACCATAGCTCCCGCCAATGGGTACTATGTCGCCAGCAACCCGGACGGAGACACAAACACGGCCTACCCTTGTACTGTCACAGTGTGCACCTACACCGTGACCCTGGAGTCGAACGGAGGCAAGATAACCGAGGGGAGTGAAGTGACTTCCTATGTTTACGGCATTGGAGCGACGTTACCGGATTCTGATTCGATAAGCAGGGAAGGATATACCTTTGGCGGCTGGTATGAGGAAAGTGATTTTTCCGGCAGTGCAGTTACCGGAATCGGGACATCGGATTATGGGAATAAGACTTATTATGCCTGCTGGAACTGTACCCACAATTTTTCATACAGCTATAACGTTTCTGGTGGTGCATCAGAAAATAGTAAGGTGCTTACTGCGACATGCTCCGGCTGCGAGGGTACGCTGACTTATACACTCGCCGCTCCGGAGGAGAGCAGCCTGATCTATGACGGGAACAGCCATGACGCAACCGTTTCTCTGGGTGAAGAGGATGCACTCTATAGCTATGCGTCTGATACGTCCACTGTTTTGCCGAAAACACTGACGATTACATATTCGTATTCTGATACAGAGAGTGGGACAAAAGAAAGCGTCAGTGAAACGAAGGCTGCCGGATATTACACGGCGAACATTACGCTGGGCGGAGTTACCGCCAGTGTGAGTTATCAGGTAAGCCAGGCCTCCATCAGCGAGAGTGATTTTATCATAAACACAGATGGTGAGACTTACACTGGCTCTGCCATTACAAAGACCATTAGGAGCAGCCTGACAGAAGGCACGGACTATTCGGTGACTTATGCAGGCAACACGAATGCCGGAACAGCCACCATCACGATTACAGGCAGTGGAAATTATACCGGCGAACTTATCTGCTCATTTACGATCAATCAAAAAGAACTGACTGCTTCTATAAACGGCACAACGTCAAAGGTATATGACGGCACAACGGCTGTGACAGACAATCAGAACCTGTCTGTTACACTGAATGGTGTAGTCGATGGAGATGAAGTGTCTGTCAGTGCGTCGGGCTACGCTTATGATACTGCGTCAGTTGGAACGGACAAAACAATTACAGCCAACGGGCTTACCTTAAGCGGTTCGAAAGCAGGTAATTATACGCTTGCGGACACATCGGTAACATCGGCAACCGTGAGCGGCAGCATTACCGCGAAGGAGATTACCGTATCCATTACGCCGAACGGCGGGATCTATGGCGGCACAATCACGGCTGCGACAGCAACACTGGATGGCGTGATAACTGCAGATGAAGACAGCGTACCTGTTACATTGACCTACATCGGCACGGCGAATGACGAAAGTACAGAATATAACGGAACGGAGGTTCCGACTCTGGCTGGCACCTATACCGTGACTGCCACAATCAGTGACGCCAACTACAGCCTGACCGGAACGACGACAGCGGAGTTTGTGGTCGAAAAGGCGGCACCGACGATTACGTTGAGCGAAGGTACAGCGGTTTACACTGGTGAAACAGTTGCATATGGGGATGTTGCAGCTGGGGAGGCCTTAGTTGGAGAAGCTGCAGTGACGCTCGTAAATGGCGAGACTTATGATGCGGCCATTAATGGTGCGATTACTTATACTTATTATACAGATGAAGACTGCACGATTCTGACCGGCTCTGAAGGCGAGACAGCCAGCGGCGCGGCAGGTGAAGGCGCTGCCCCGATCAATGCCGGCATGTATTACGTGAAAGCATCTATTGAGGAGCAGGATAATTACACAGCGGCGGTGAGCACGGCGGCGAAGCTGACGATTGAGCCGAAGACGGTGGAGCTTACATGGTCAATGTTGACGGAAAGCGAACTGGTCTACGATGGGAGTGCGAAAACCCTGACCGCGTCTGTCGACAACCTGGCTTCAGGTGATGAGGTATCCGTGACAGTAGTGCTGACGGATGGTACGGATAACGTCAACGTTACAGAGGAAGGATTCAACTATATCGCGGCTGCTTTGACAGGCGCGGACAGCGGGAACTACTGCCTGCCGGATGATGAGGAGGATAAGACCAGCGCGACTTATTACATCACAAGCGTGGAACTGACAAGCGCCTCAGTCGAGCAGAGCGGCACGCTCATCTATGACGGGACAGCGCAGGCCGCTGATGTCATAGCCAGAGCAGAGACCGTGGACGGGACGAACGATGATGTTACCTTTACTTACAGCACTTTGAAGAACGGAGAGTATTCCACAGAGGTTCCTGCATTTACAGACGCCGGGACTTACACCGTCTACTACCGAGCGGAAGCGGCCAGCCACGCGACGGTGAGCGGGAGCTTTACTGTAACGATTGGTGTGAAAAGTGTGACAGCGTCTGTCAGCGGAACCACGGAGAAGACCTACGACGGAACAACAGATACGACGACTGACCAGGGGCTGTCAATCAAACTGAGCGGCGTGGTGGATGGCGATACGGTTACTGCCACCGCAGAATCCTGTACCTATGATTCTGCGAATGTTGATTCGGCGAGTACCATCACTGCGGCTGGCATAACGCTAAGCGGTGAGGATGCGGGTAACTATGAGCTTACTGACACAACGGTGACAACAGAAGGCACAATTACCGCGAAGAAGATCACTGTAAGCATTACCGCCAACGGCGGAACCTATGGCGGCGCAATCACAGCTGCGACGGCGACGCTGGATGGCGTGACAGACGCAGATGAGAGCAGTGTAGATGTCGCGTTGACATACACAGGTACGGCAAATGACGGCACAGTGTACGAGAGTACAACCGCGCCGACCCTGGCTGGTACCTATAAGGTGACGGCTACGATCAGTGAAAGCAACTACAGCCTGACCGGGACGACGACAGCGAAGTTTAAGATAGCAAGGGCAACTTACGACATGAGCGGCGTGAGCTTTGTAAATATGACATACATTTACGACGGTACAGAGAAAACGCTGACAATTACCGGAACCCTTCCAGACGGTGTCACTGTGACCTACACCGACAACACTCTGACCAATATCGGGAGCGCGACCGCAACGGCGATATTTACCGGAGACACAAATAACTATGAGACGATCGAACCGATGACCGCAACGCTGACTGTGGCTGTCCTGACCGATCTTCTGGAACAGGACTTTCCGGATGAGGATGCTGTGCACAAGGTTGAGGTGCAGGAAGGCCTGTCCGAAGTGCCGGAGGCCTTACAGGAGAATCCGGATCTGGATACCGTGGAAGAGATCGAGGCTTTCCTGAAAACGGAGGTCACGGCAGCCGAGGGCTATACAACGGAGAATTCGGCGGTTTATGATGTGACACTAATGATCAGCTTCGACGGGGGACTGACCTGGAGGAAAGCCACAGCTGAGAATTTCCCGGCAGACGGCCTGCAGGTCCTTCTGCCGTATCCAGAGGGTACAGGGAGAGATACTCATGACTTTGTGGTGACGCATATGTTTACGACCACGGACTTCGGCAAGACGCCGGGCGATACAGAGAATCCGGCAGTCACAAAGACGGATGAAGGCCTGCTGGTGACAGTGACCGGACTTTCGCCGATCGTCATCGCGTGGAAAGAAGTTGGGACAGAGACGGAAACTGAAATCGAGACGGAAACTGAAACCGAAACGGAGACTGAAATCGAGACGGAAACTGAAACCGAAACGGAGACTGAAATCGAGACGGAAA
>JAJPWX010000077.1:5698-20416 GCA_021205755.1 Lachnospiraceae bacterium
ACTGAAATCGAGACGGAAACTGAAACCGAAACGGAGACTGAAATCGAGACGGAAACTGAAACCGAAACGGAGACAGAGACCGAAACGGAAATGGAAACCGAAACGCAGACAAACTCTGAGACCGAGGTAAAGCCAAAGCCCTCCGCCCCTTGGAAACACGGCCTGATCCTGGATCCGGACGGCGTCTTCCGTTATTACATCAATAACGTGTTCGCGAAAGACTACATCGGGGTTGTGCCCTATGACGGCGGCCTGTTCTTCATCAAATATGGCCTGGTTGATTTCGATGCGAACGAGTTATGCCTGTACGAGGACGTGTGGTATTATGTATCCCTGGGGCAGGTGCAGCTGCAGTATACCGGCCTGGCGATGCACGACGGCGCGTGGTTCTATATCACGGAAGGCATCCTGGATACTACGGTAAACGGCCTGATTCCATACGACGGCGAGCGCTTCCTGTTCGCTGCCGGGCGGTTGGTAAGTGAGCACAATGGCTTATGGCTGAGTGCGGCGTCCATCGGCGGAGACAACAAGTGGTATTTCCTGGCAGCAGGGATGGTGTGCAATGTGTCACAGATAACAATGTATGACGGGGAATGGTTTGTTGTAAAGAATGGAATACTCGATACCAGTTGCAATGGGACAATTGAGTACGATGGAGCTACGTTCACGGTTGTGAACGGACAGCTGTATGGGTAAAAGAACGGACACCCGGTACGTAATCTGCGTATCGGGTGCCTGCGTTTGATGCGCAGGGCTGCGAACGGTATTTTCCGGCTGTCGCCGGACGCTGTCTACGCTCCGCTCCGGTCGTTGCTAAACGTGTGCCACTGGCACACAGCAACCGCGCGGGCGAGTAGGAGCCGACGAGCCGCCTCCTACTCGATCACACGGCCGGGTATGGAGTTTTACGATTGCATCGCGCAGATGACATGGTTTTCGATTCCGTCTACCCACAGCTGCATCCCATCTGCCTGATAGACGCGCACGATGGAGGAAAGCTCCGCGCGCTCCGGACAGATCTGCGGGAAGAGGTTGGGCTGCGCTTCGAAGAAGTCTCTCTGGTAGGACAGCGTGCGGCGGTCGCCGAAGATCGCGCCGTAGAAGATGTTGGCTTCTACGAGATCCTGGAACATATGGCTGCCGTAGCTGAGCTCCGGCATATATCCAGCGCGGTTGTCGGTGACCTCGCAGATGGCGTCAACGCCGGAGATGTCCACGAAGCGAACCGGGACGCCAAGCTCCGGCGAGCTGGTGCCGATGCGTCCGGGAACGGTGAGCAGAATATGATGGCCGCTTCCTTTATAATATTGGTTGACAGCCCCGATGGCTTCGGCAATCTGGGGCTTTTTTACGTGCTCAAACTCATAGTACTCCTTTGGTTCGACTTGAATGACGATGTCGATCGGACGAACGCAGGACTGTCCCATGGAGGATTCGCGGATGTCAAAGAAAACCTTCTCCGAGGCAACCTCCGGCATCTGAATGTGGCCGCCGTCCTTTCCAACATAGAGCGGGCGGCATTGCAGGAGATTGACGACAAAATCGTTTTCCTTGCTGAGGTTCACTGTGTATTCGATGTCGACCGGATTCCCATATGCCTGTTGAAGCTCGTGCAGTGTTTTTTTCATCATGGAGGTGAATTTGCGGTTGGCCAGGAGCTGCTGGCAGCTGACGAAATATACGTCTCGGTAGCGCCCGGCTTCCTTCAGGCGATCTTCGGCTTCCGTGTCATGCTCCAGCACGGTATTTTTGTACCAGCGCGGCAGATAGGGGAGCAGCGCGGAGAGAGGAACCTCCTCCAGTTCATTTTTTTCCATATTAATAACGTCGATTTTGTGCTGTGAGAAGCGGTGCTTATCGGCTACACTTGTCAGCATGGTTACCTCTGGACGGTCGAGGTTGACCAGGCGCGGATAATCGTTCTCTGTGCGGTCCACAGCCTTTGTTCCGAGTCCCATCACGATGCGGAGCATCCCTGCGGAAGGATCCATGTCCGGCATCCATTTATAGGAGCTGTAGCTGTAGCCTACGCCGGCGGTACATGGCATAAAATAGGGACCGTAGTAAGCGCCGGAGACGCGCTGCACCAGGATCGCCATCTGCTCATCCTTGTTGTCGAGGCCGCGGTTGCGGCGGTATTCCAGGGCAGAGGGATCCATCGTGCTTGCGTAGACAATGCGCACCGCGTTTTCAAACGCTTCCATGCGCTCCTCAATTTCTCCGCGGTTCGGGCAGAAGACGGACTCATATTTACCGGCGAAAGCGTTGCCGAAGCCGTCCTCGAGCAGACTGGAGGAGCGCACAATGATCGGATTCTGCCCATAGTATTCAAGCATATTGCGGAATTGCTCGCGCGTCGCGGGGGAGAAAGAACCGTGCAGCAGCCCCTGCTTTAATTCTTCTGCTTTTTCCATGTAGCCCTCGCTGGTACGCTGTTCGATACGCAGATTCCAGCAACCGTTGGAGACGATATAGGTGTAAAAAATATCTGAACCGATGTAAAAGGAGTCGTGTTGCTCCGCGTGCTTGTGGTAGCCGTCCAGCTTCTTTTCCACAATTTTGCGGGCGAGCAGCATGCCGCAGGCTTTTCCGCCAATCGCGCCGCTGCCGATCATCCGGTCGCGCAGGGTGAAGTAATCCTCCACTTCGAAAAATTCGTGAATCAGCTTCTGCATCTTCGGATCGCGGCTCATCATGCTCTCGATGATCATAGACTCCGTGTTTTCCGTAAAATATCCGGCCTGATAGTCGGCCTTGGCCTTGGAGAAAAAGCGGTCGTAGCTGTCATAGGATTGCTCTTGGTTAAAGGTCGAAGAAGATTTGATCAGCGAATAGTAGCGGCTGGCTGCCACAGGGTCGGTCAGAGGCTCAAAATGGTCGTCTGCTCCGCTGCAAAAATGCGGCAGAAACATCGTGGAAGAATAGCGCTTCCATACCTTGAGCGGATGTACATAGATTTCACTGCCGTCGGAGTGGACGTCCAGCAAAAGCTGGGTTGTCTCGCGGATGCGCGCGACCGCGTCAAAGGAGTGCCGCCCGCGGATCAGCGGAAAATACGCCACTGTATCCAGAATAAACAAGTAAGGGCAGGTCACACAGAAGAAGTTGCCCATCATCAGATCTGTATACCACGCTGACTGCAGCTCAGAGAGGCTGTCAAACACATAAAATGCGTCGCGCCCTTCTTTTGTAATCACGTCGTGGATGGCTACGGTGAAGGGTTCAAAGCCCACTTCCGGGTCGAAACAGTAGACCTTGATACCGGAATCGGGCAAAATGCAGGAGGGGACACAGTCCTTTGACAGAGCCGGTTCTTCCGGCAGCGGAAGAATCGGCGCATGCTGCGCAAAGCGGATGTAGATCAGATTTCTTTGATCTTCCAGTGCCTGCCGGATATAGGGTTCTACAAAAAAACGGTATTCATCCAGGCTTGTCACCTGCCATACCACGTTATCGCCGAGCCGGATATTGTCCAGAATCCGGTCCAGGCCGGAAAGCCCGCTTTTTATTTTTTCAAATGCCGCCATAGGGGAACCTCCTTTCAGGGAGATGAGTGTTCTTCACAATTGATCGTGCAGCAACGCTTCAGATTTCACAAATGAAACGCTGTATCGTGTTTTTATAATAATACAGTTACTTTCGCCAGACAAGAAGAGAACTTGAAAAAAAGGCCGGGAACGAAGAAAGTTCAAAAAAAATTCGGATTCACGTGAAAAAAACAGAAAAATTTTTTATCCGTAAAAAAACCAAATCATCGCTTGTAATTTACATATGAATGAGATAAGATGAAAAGCGGGTTGTAAATGCAAAAGAAAAAGGAAGTATGTCAAATTATGAGATTAGTAGTGAAGGTAGGTACCTCTACGCTGGCGCACAGCACGGGTAATCTGAATATTCGCCGGGTAGAGACGCTTTGCAAGGTTTTAAGTGACATAAAGAATGCAGGACATGAGGTTTTACTTGTTTCTTCCGGCGCGACGGGGATGGGTTCCGGGAAGCTTGGACTTTTCAAAAAGCCGGAAGATATCTCTACCAAGCAGGCAGCCGCAGCGGTTGGACAGTGCGAACTCATGTACACGTATGACAAGCTGTTTCAGGAATACAATCATTGCGTCGCGCAAGTGCTGCTGACGCGTGCGGATATCGAGGATGAGTCCCGCCGGGCGAATCTGCACAGCACATTTTTCCGGCTTCTGGATTTCCATGTGCTTCCGATTATCAACGAAAATGACTCAGTTGCCACAGAAGAATTCTTCATTGGAGAAAATGACAGTCTGGCTGCGCTGGTTTCTACCATTGTCGGTGCGGATCTGGTCGTTCTTCTCTCGGATATCGACGGACTGTTTACCGCGGATCCGCATAAGAATCCGAATGCGAAGCTGATTTCGCGCGTGGAGGAGATTACGCCGGAGCTTCGGGCGCTCGGCGGCGGCGCAGGGAGCGATTTTGGAAGCGGCGGAATGTCTGCAAAATTAAATGCTGCACAAATCGCCATGGATGCCGGTTGTGATATGATTATAGCCAACGGGGACCACCCGGAGATTCTGTACGATATTATAGCGGGGAAGGATGTGGGAACCCGCTTTGTTGCCTCGAAGAAGAGCAATCAATAAAGGACTGCCATTTCGAGGCTTGCTTCTGATTACCGGAACGGATTTTCATAGCAGATTTGGGAAAGGATGGAGTATGACTACAGCAGAGATATTGAAACGGGCAAAGGCGGCGGCGCCGGAGCTTCAGACGGTAACGACAGAGCAGAAAAACGCGGCTCTGAAGGAGATGGCAGATGCGCTGCTCTGGCATGCGGATGAAATTTTAAGTGAAAATGCAAAAGACATGGAACGTGCAAAAGGCACTATCTCTGAGGTAATGCGCGACCGCCTGCTGCTTACGTCCGGCAGAATTCAGGCGATGGCGGAAGGGATTCTGGATGTGGTCGCTCTTCCGGATCCGGTTGGCCGGGTATTAAAGCGAACAGAGCGCCAGGATGGGCTTCTGATCGAGAAATGTTCGGTGCCGCTTGGCGTGATTGCCATTATTTATGAGAGCAGACCCAATGTGACCAGTGACGCTGCTGCTCTGTGCATCAAAAGCGGCAATGCCTGTGTGCTGCGTGGTGGGAAGGAAGCGTTCCTTTCCGCGAACGCAATTACGAATGCGCTGCGGGATGGATTAAAAAAGGCGGGTCTTTCGGAAGATCTGGTGCAGCTGGTGCAGGATACAACCAGACAAAGCGCTCTCGAATTGATGACGGCCAATGGATATGTGGATCTGCTGATCCCCAGGGGCGGCGCGGGGCTGATTCGTGCCTGTGTAGAGAATGCGACGGTCAATTGTATCGAGACTGGTACTGGAATCTGTCACGTTTATGTTGACCGCGCGGCGAATCAGGAGATGGCGCTGAATATTATAGAAAATGCGAAAACCAGCCGTCCCAGCGTGTGCAACGCGGAGGAAGTCTGCGTCGTCCACCGCGACATCGCGGAGGCATTTCTTCCGAAGCTGAAGGAACGTCTGATTGATGAACGTCTGCAGAACCTGGAAACACCGGTGGAGCTTCGGCTGGATGAGAGAGCGGCGGAGATTTTGATTGGACAGGAAGAACCTGTTTGGCAGGAGACGGCAGCAGATGAAAGTGAACTGCTTTCTGTACAGGATGCAGAGCAAAGCGATGAGACTGTTATGGAGTCTGGAAAGCAGGATTCCGGTCTTCCGATGGCGAATCCGGAGCATCCGGTGGCGACGCATCTGCAGCGAATTCGGGATGGAATTCAGGGCGGCGCGGGGCAGCTTCTGGTACCGGCTGGAGTGAATGATTTTGATACCGAGTTCCTGGACTATATTTTAGCAGTAAAAGTGGTGGATTCTCTGGATGAGGCGATCACGCATATTTCTGCACATTCGACTGGGCATTCTGAAGCGATCATCACCGAAGACGCGGATGCGGCAGAGCATTTTACCCGTTCGATCGATTCTTCCGCTGTCTATGTGAACGCATCCACCCGATTTACCGATGGCGGCGAATTCGGGCTTGGCTGTGAGATGGGCATCTCTACCCAGAAACTCCATGCCAGAGGACCGATGGGGCTGGAGGAGCTGACTTCATATAAATATATTATTCATGGGAATGGGAACATCCGCTGATTTTATGACAGCGGGTGAAGCATCCGATTGTTTTGAAGAAAGGATTTTGCCATGTCTATATGTGAATTGGGATTGATCGGCTGCGGCAACATGGGTTCTGCAATTGTGCGCGCGGCCGTAAAAAAAATAGCGCCGTCGAAGGTGCTGCTGGCAAATCGTACTGCGGCAAAAGCGGAAGTTTTAGCAGCTGAACTGGGGTGTCAGTCAGGAAACAATGAGGACGTAGTTACATTTTGCAACTATATTTTCCTGGGTGTGAAACCCGGGATGATGGAAGATATGCTGAAGCCTTTGCAGGGAATTTTGCGGGAAAGATATGCGAATGCTTGTCCTTCTTGCACTTCAGAAAATCCGGCTGCCGGGAAACTTACTCAACCGGAGAAGCAGATGGCTTCTTTTGTCTTAGTAACGATGGCAGCGGGGCTTTCGATCGCGGAGATTCAGCGAATGGCTGGCGGCGCCTATCCGGTGATCCGCATTATGCCAAATACGCCGGTTTCCATCGGAAAAGGCATGACTCTTGCCTGTGCTTCGCCGGAAGTTACCGAAGAGCAGCTGCGGGAGTTTGAAGCGTTTATGGCTGAAACCGGGCGGCTGGATTACATTCCGGAGCATCTGATCGATGCGGCGAGCGCACTGTCCGGCTGCGGACCGGCATATGTATATCTGTTTATTGAAGCGCTGTCAGATGGCGCGGTGGAATGCGGTCTTCCGCGGCAGAAAGCGATAGAGTATGCCTGTCAGACGCTGATCGGGGCGGCTTCGCTGGTCTTAGAGAGCGGCAGCCATCCGGGCACTTTGAAGGATGCGGTGTGTTCACCGGGGGGAACTACAATCGCTGGTGTACATGCGCTTGAGCGAGGAGGATTGCGCTGCGCGGCGATGGATGCGGTAAAGGCAGCGTATGATAAGACATGTGAGCTGTGACGGCAGGATGAGTCGAAGGACGAAGGCATGTGAAAGGAATGCGGCACAACTGTGAAGGTACGGAACAGGTACGATGAAACGAGCGGGTGTGAAAGTCAGATAAATGTGGTCTGACCAGCAAACGTAAGAAAAGGGGGAAATTCAAATGCCAGGAAGAGCAGGAAGCGGATCAGGAAGAACAGGCGGCGGGCATTCCATGTCCGGCGGCAGAAATGGAGGTTCATCCGGCGGCGGGAGAGCAATGGGCGGTTCTGCCCGCAGCGGTCCAGGCGCAGGCGGCAGAGAACCATCTGGTGGAGGAATGAATGTTTCGCGTGGAAACGCGAGAGGAATGAGCCAGGGTCGCGGTCAGGCAGCCGGAGGACCGGGACGTCAGATGCCCTCCGGCGGCAATCGTGGAATGGCTGGCGGTGCGGGCAGAGGCCCGGCCGGAGGACCAGGGCACGGCGCTATGGGACAGCCGGGCGGCGTTCCGCATTCGGCGGGGATGAGAAGGCGGCCGCCGCATCCGCCTGCGCTGCCGTTTGGTATGCACCATGTACCGGGGATGAGTATGATGGGGTACGATGAATCTTACCGGGTGCTGATGGCTCTGGAAGCACTGATGGGCGGCAGGTTTGATCCTGCGCATGTCCGTCTGGTAGAGCGGTTTTTTGGCAGACAATTCGCACCGTATGAGTATGCAGATTTGTACTACTGGATGCGGGATTATATGGGAATGTGGTGATGTGATCAGATGAAATAACCTGTCCAGACTGTGCAGATTATGCGTGAGGCCGGGCAGGTTATTGTGTTGTTCCGGTTTTTTGAGAATATATAGAAAGGCAGGATAAATGGAATGCGGGCATACGAACGTTTGTTAAAATACGTGAGAATATATACGACCAGTGAGGAGGCAAGTCAGACCGTACCATCGACGAAACGGCAGCTGGACCTTGCGGAACTGTTAGCTTTGGAAATGGAGGAGCTTGGGATCAGCAGGGTGCGTGTGGATGCAACAGGCTATGTTTACGGTGAGATTCCCGCAACGGCTGGATATGAAAACACACCTGCGATCGGATTTATTGCACATATGGATACAGCTCCGGATTTTAGCGGGGAAGATGTACATCCGGTGGTGATAGAAAATTATGATGGAAAGGATGTTGCGCTTGGAGAAAGTGGACGGATTCTTACGGTAAAGGATTTTCCGCATTTACCCGAATTAAAGGGGCGTACCCTGATCACGACAGATGGCACCACACTGCTTGGCGCGGATGACAAAGCCGGGATAGCAGAGATCCTGACGATGGCGGAAGAAATTCTAAACCGAAATCAGAATGCGCCTCTGGGTGATGCTCAAAACATTGCTTTTCCGCATGGAAAGATTTGCCTTGGATTTACGCCGGATGAGGAGATAGGGCGCGGCCCGGACGCGTTTGATGTGGCTGGATTTGGAGCGGAATTTGCTTACACTGTGGATGGCGGTGCGGAAAATGAAGTGGAATACGAAAACTTCAATGCCGCGGCAGCGGAAGTGGAAATCTGTGGATTTTCGGTACACCCGGGCAGCAGCAAAAACACGATGATTAATGCGGCTCTGGTCGCTATGGAGTTTAATGGAATGCTTCCGTCCGGAGACATTCCGCGGGATACGGAGGGGTATGAAGGCTTCTATCATTTGCACAGCATTTCCGGTGATGTCGCGGAGGCAAAGCTGGAGTATATTGTGCGGGATCACAGCCAGGCAATGTACGAATGCAGGCTGGAAACTCTGCGGCATATCGAAAAACTTTTAAATGAAAAGTATGGTGAGGGAACGGTGAAGCTGACGATCCGCGAGCAGTATCGGAATATGCGTGAACAGATAGAAAGCTGTATGCATCTGATTGATAATGCCAAAAAAGCAGTGCACGCGGCCGGGATGGAGCCAAAGACGGTTCCGATCCGCGGAGGCACAGACGGTGCGCGGCTCTCTTTCATGGGACTGCCCTGCCCGAACCTGGGCACCGGAGGATATGCATTCCATGGACCATACGAGCACATCACGGTAGAAGGAATGGATTCTGTCGTCAGCGTGCTAATGGAGATTGTGAGTCTTTACGCAAAAGGAAATCACACATATGAAACGTGTTCTGGCGCAGCATGACAGCAAGTGTCTGCTCGCCGTGAATGGTAACTGAAATTTCACACTCTTTGAAAAAACCGCTTGACAAGGAAATTCTGCTTTCGTATAATATGTCAGTGCGCGTTTCAGGTTTGTTTTTTTGCGCGTATTTTACAGGCAACCACAGAGCAGGATTGCGTTTCTGAACAATAGGGAACGTAAGTATGAACTCGAATCTATCAGGAGGTGAAAGAAGTAATGCCAACATTTAACCAGTTAGTAAGAAAAGGCAGACAGACATCTGTCAAGAAGTCAACGGCACCGGCACTCCAGAAAGGATATAACTCTCTTCACAAGAAGCAGACAAACACATCCTCGCCGCAGAAGAGAGGTGTGTGCACAGCAGTGAAGACCGCTACTCCGAAGAAGCCGAACTCAGCGCTGCGTAAGATCGCCAGAGTACGTCTTTCCAACGGTATTGAAGTGACAAGCTACATTCCGGGAGAGGGACACAACCTTCAGGAGCACAGCGTTGTGCTGATCCGTGGAGGCAGAGTAAAGGACCTTCCGGGTACCAGATATCATATCGTCAGAGGTACACTGGATACCGCGGGCGTTGCCAAGAGAAGACAGGCGCGTTCGAAATACGGCGCAAAGAGACCGAAAGAGGCCAAGAAATAATCTCTGCCACGGTATCTTAACAAAAGTATCACATGAAAACAGAAATTTGTTTCACCTTATGCGGAGTTCGTATTACCAGGTGGTTGCAGGTTAATATAGAAGTCCAAGCATGAACACGGAGAGAAACAATCGTGAGTACCTGTGATTTAATTTTTAATTAAGGAGGGAAGTAGCGTGCCACGGAAAGGACATATTCAGAAGAGGGACGTATTAGCAGACCCGATCTATGGAAGTAAAGTCGTGACCAAGCTGATCAATAACATCATGCTGGACGGCAAGAAGGGTGTTGCTCAGAAAATTGTGTACGGAGCATTTGAGACAATCGAAGAGAAGACCGGGAAGCCGGCGATTGAGACCTTTGAGGCAGCGATGAACAATGTCATGCCGGTACTGGAAGTAAAGGCAAGACGTGTCGGCGGCGCCACATATCAGGTTCCGATTGAGGTACGGCCGGATCGCCGTCAGGCTCTGGCGCTTCGCTGGATCACCATGTTTTCCCGCAAGAGAGGCGAGAAGACCATGCAGGATCGTCTGGCGAATGAACTGATGGATGCAGCGAATAATACCGGTGCATCTGTGAAGAGAAAAGAAGATATGCACAAGATGGCGGAGGCGAACAAGGCTTTTGCGCATTACAGATTCTAAAACAGAGAGCAGCATAGTAAAAATGCTGTTTCTCTGATGAGGAGGAAAAAATTTTGGCTGGGAGAGAATATCCATTAGAGAGAACCAGAAATATCGGTATCATGGCGCATATCGATGCAGGTAAGACTACATTGACCGAGCGTATTTTGTATTACACGGGTGTGAATTACAAAATCGGCGATACGCACGAAGGTACCGCTACAATGGACTGGATGGAGCAGGAACAGGAAAGAGGTATCACGATTACTTCCGCCGCGACCACATGCCACTGGACGCTTGAGGAGAATTGCAAGCCGAAGCCAGGCGCTCTGGAGCACCGTATCAATATCATTGACACTCCGGGGCACGTGGATTTCACGGTTGAGGTAGAGCGTTCCCTGCGTGTTCTGGATGGCGCTGTCGGCGTCTTCTGTGCAAAGGGCGGCGTTGAACCGCAGTCAGAGAATGTCTGGAGACAGGCGGATACCTATAATGTTCCGCGTATGGCATTTATAAATAAGATGGATATCATGGGCGCGGATTTCTATGGAGCAGTAGACCAGATCCGCAACAGACTTGGCAAGAATGCAATTATCCTTCAGCTGCCGATCGGCAAGGAGGATGATTTCAAGGGCATTATTGACCTGTTTGAGATGAAAGCCTACATCTACAATGACGATAAGGGCGAAGATATCACGATTACGGACATTCCGGAAGATATGAAGGATGATGCGGAGCTCTATCACGCAGAGCTGATTGAAAAAGCCTGTGAGCTCGACGACGATCTTACCATGATGTATCTGGAAGGTGAGGAGCCGACTGTAGAGCAGATGAAAGCGGCGCTGAGAAAAGCGACCTGCGAGTGTACCGCTGTTCCGGTATGCTGCGGAAGCGCTTACCGCAATAAGGGCGTACAGAAGATGCTGGACGCTGTTATTGAATATATGCCGTCCCCGATCGATATCCCGCCGATTAAGGGTACTGATCTGGACGGAAACGAAGTCGTGAGACATTCATCCGATGATGAACCGTTCTCTGCTCTGGCATTCAAGATTATGGCAGATCCGTTTGTAGGAAAGCTTGCATTCTTCCGCGTTTACTCTGGCACCATGAATGCTGGCTCTTATGTGCTGAATGCGACGAAGGGCAAGAAAGAGCGTGTCGGACGTATCCTGCAGATGCATGCGAATAAGAGAGCCGAGCTTAGCAAGGTTTATTCTGGCGATATCGCGGCTGCGGTTGGTTTTAAGCTGACGACAACCGGTGATACCATTTGCGACGAGCAGCATCCGGTAATTCTGGAGTCTATGGAATTCCCAGAGCCGGTTATCGAGCTTGCGATTGAGCCGAAGACAAAGGCTGGTCAGGGCAAGATGGGTGAGGCGCTCGCGAAGCTGGCAGAGGAAGACCCGACGTTCCGTGCGCATACAGATCCGGAGACAGGTCAGACGATCATCGCAGGTATGGGTGAGCTCCATCTGGAGATTATCGTAGACCGTCTGCTGCGTGAATTCAAGGTAGAGGCCAATGTAGGTGCCCCGCAGGTTGCTTATAAGGAGACCTTTACGAAAGAAGTTACGGTCGACAGCAAGTATGCGAAGCAGTCAGGTGGCCGTGGCCAGTATGGTCATTGCAAAGTTATCTTCACTCCGATGGATCCGAACGGCGAGGAAACTTTCCAGTTTGAGTCTACGGTTGTCGGCGGTGCGATTCCGAAGGAATACATTCCGGCGGTTGGGGAAGGTATCGAGGAAGCTGCAAAAGCAGGTGTTCTTGGCGGGTATCCGGTTCTCGGCGTTCACGCAAATGTATACGATGGATCTTACCATGAGGTCGACTCCAGTGAGATGGCGTTCCACATTGCCGGTTCCCTGGCGTTCAAGGACGCGATGAAGCAGGGCAATCCGGTTCTGCTTGAGCCGATCATGAAAGTAGAAGTGACGATGCCGGAAGAATACATGGGCGACGTCATCGGCGACATCAACTCCCGCCGTGGAAGAATTGAGGGCATGGATGACCTCGGCGGCGGAAAGATTGTCAGAGGCTATGTGCCGCTGGCAGAGATGTTTGGCTATTCCACAGACCTTCGTTCCAAGACACAGGGACGCGGAAACTACTCTATGTTCTTTGAACGCTATGAGCAGGTACCGAAGTCCGTGCAGGAGAAGGTGCTGAGCGAGAAATCAAAATAATCATAATACGAACGATGATTTTTGAAATTTACCCTGTTTGTGAAATCCCTGTTGGGAAATTAGCAGGCAGGGGATTAAAAAGTGCTTAATTTGCATTAGAATATGTAAAAAAAAGCTTGAAAAGCGGGATGTTTTGAAATATAATCAGAGCAGCCTGTATTGATGCGCAAGGGCGGATGAGAAATTGCAGCCCGCGCTGCATTCGCCTGGCGCGGCAGACAGAAAAGGAATTCTGCCTGAAAAGATTAAATCAGAATCGATTGAATTAAGGAGGACATTCAAAATGGCAAAGGCTAAATTTGAAAGAACGAAACCGCATTGTAACATCGGTACCATCGGTCATGTCGATCATGGTAAAACAACCCTGACTGCTGCAATCACAAAGGTTCTTTCCCACAGAGTCGCAGGTAACGTAGAGACAAGCTTTGATAACATCGATAAGGCTCCGGAAGAGAGAGAGCGTGGTATTACAATTTCTACCGCTCATGTAGAGTATGAGACCGAGCACAGACATTACGCTCACGTTGACTGCCCAGGCCATGCTGACTATGTAAAGAACATGATCACTGGTGCTGCACAGATGGACGGCGCTATCCTCGTAGTAGCTGCTACCGATGGTGTTATGGCTCAGACAAAGGAGCACATCCTTCTGTCCCGCCAGGTAGGCGTTCCGTATATCGTTGTATTTATGAATAAGGTAGATATGGTAGATGATGAGGAGCTCCTTGAGCTGGTAGATATGGAGATACGTGAGCTGCTGAACGAGTATGAGTTCCCGGGCGATGACACGCCGATCATTCAGGGTTCCGCTCTGAAGGCTCTGGAAGAGCCGGACGGAGAGTGGGGAGATAAGATCATGGAGCTTATGGATGCTGTTGACAGCTGGGTTCCGGATCCGCAGCGTGCAACCGATCAGCCGTTCCTTATGCCGGTTGAGGATGTATTCACCATCACAGGTCGTGGTACAGTTGCTACAGGCCGTGTAGAGCGTGGTACTCTGAAGCTGAATGAGGAAGTTGAGATCGTAGGTGTAAAGGAAGAGATCCAGAAGACAACAGTTACCGGTATCGAGATGTTCCGTAAGCTGCTTGATTATGCACAGGCTGGTGACAACATCGGTACTCTGCTTCGTGGTATCCGCAGAACGGATATCGAGCGTGGCCAGGTTATCTGCAAGCCGGGCAGCATCAAGTGCCATACGAAGTTCACTGCTCAGGTATACGTACTGACCAAAGACGAGGGTGGCCGTCATACACCGTTCTTCAACAACTATCGTCCGCAGTTCTATTTCAGAACAACCGATGTTACTGGTGTGATCAACCTTCCGGAAGGCACGGAGATGTGCATGCCTGGTGATAACGTAGAGATGACCATCGAGCTGATCCATCCGATCGCTATGGAGCAGGGTCTTACATTCGCTATCCGTGAGGGTGGCCGTACCGTAGGATCAGGCCGTGTGGCTTCCATCATTGCGTAATTGGTATGTAAATGTCGAAAAGTATATGAATAATAGAAGGCTCAGCAGAGATTACTCTGCTGAGTTTTTTTGTGTGCGCACGGCTGCGGTCGTGTGACGAGTAGGAGACGGTAAGCTCTCACCAATGCGATTGATGTATTAACTGTAAAGGTCAGATAATCTGAATAGATAGTGGATGATTTGATATAATAAGTTGCTAGAAAACATAAAATATCTTTTCAAAACAATTAATCGATGATATAATAAATGAGTTACCGCACCTAATCTGGTATCAGAGAGGGGGGTGTACATATGTATTCATTGGTTTCGTTTCTATCCGCCGTTACGGCAAATATAGTCGCCTACTATATTTGCAAATGGCTAGACGGGGATTTTTAGTCGGTAACACTGGCCTGAAAGGAATACCTCACTGCTAAGAGGGAGAAAGCCCAGAGTGTAGCAGCACTCTGGGCTTTCGTACTTATGCTCATTGATTTCGTTTGCCTGTGTATACTATATCATAGAGCTTTTTTTTTCAACCTTTTTTGGGACCGGTAGTTAAACACTTTGGAGAGGTAGATACCTCTCTTTTTTGTTGTATATAA
>JAJPWX010000083.1 GCA_021205755.1 Lachnospiraceae bacterium
ACGGACAGGATAAAGGTGACGTCAAGCGATGATGTGACGATCACGATAAACAGCATTAATATCAATAATGCGGGTAACAGTAATATACCGTTTGAAATCAACGCATCAGGCGACGTGACCATCAAGCTTTCCGGCACGAATGTCCTTATCGCAGGAACTAATACTAATAATGCCGCCCTGCAAAATACTTCGCGCGGGACGCTGATCATTACCAGCAGCAGTGGCGACGGCAGCACAAGCGGGAGCCTCACGGCTGCGGGCGGCTATTATGGCGCTGGAATCGGCGGAGGTAAGACTGACAGCAGCACAGCTGAAGGCGGCAGCACCGGTGCCAACAGCGGCGGTACGATTACAATTAAGGGCGGAACGATTACGGCATCCAGCGTAAGTAACGGAGCTGGTATCGGCGGCAGCAGCGCCGGGGGCGGTGCAGGAACGATCACGATCAATGGTGGTAAGGTCACGGTGACGAGCGTCGATAACTCAGGTATTGGCGGCAGCGGCGGCAGCATTACGATTACCGGCGGGACAGTGACAGCTGAAAGCACTGGCAAAGGTGCGGGTATTGGCACGGGAAGCAGCGGTACGGTTGAAATCAGCGGCGGAACGGTCACAGCGACGGGAGGTGAATACGGCGCCGGAATCGGCGGCGGAAGCGGCGGTACGGGCGGCACGATTGTAATCAGCGCCGGAACGGTGACAGCAGTAAGCACGGCCAATGGTGCGGGCATTGGCGGCGGCAACGGCAGCTCCTGTGGGACGATCACGATCAGTGGCGGCACGGTTACAGCCACAAGTAACGGTCCGGGTTCCGGTATCGGCGGCGGTGTAAATGCCAGTGGAGGAACTGTTAATATCAGCGGAGGCACCGTCGTAGCGAAAAGCGGCAGCAACGGTGCAGGAATTGGCGGCGGAAAAAGCGGCAGCAGTGGTGGTACGATCACGATCACCGGCGGCAAGGTCACTGCAACAGCAACCACTTACGGTGCGGGCATCGGTGGTGGAGGCGATGGAACCAGCAGCGGCGGTGGAAACGGTGGAATAATTAATATCAGCGCAGGAACGGTGGAAGCGACCGGCGGTTCCTATGGAGCGGGCATCGGCGGCGGCTATTATGGTGCCGGAGGCACGATCACAATCAGTGGTGGTGAGGTAACGGCGACAGCGGCCAGTGGAGATAATGCCGGAGCCGGCATCGGCGGCGGCAGAAATGGCGACAGCGGCACGATCACCATCAGCGGTGACGATACAGTGGTAAATGTCACGGGCGGCAGATACAGCGCGGGAATCGGCAGCGGATATATGGGCGGCAGCAGCGGTACCATCACGATAAACGGCGGCACTGTTACAGCAGCAAGCATAAGTGCCGGAGCTGGTATTGGCGGCGGCCAGGGCAGTACCGGCGGTACGATAAAAATTACCGGCGGCACTGTTATAGCAAAAAGCGGCAACGGCGCGGGCATCGGCGGCGGGAAAGCAACCAGCGGTGGGAGTATTACCATCACGGGCGGGACCATAACTGCCGCAGTTGGAAACAGTGTCGGAGGTGCAGGCATCGGCGGCGGCGGAAACGGTGACAGTTCAAGCAGCAGCGGCGGCGGAGATGGCGGTACGATCAATATCAGCGGCGGATACATCCTTATATCTAGCGGAAGCAATAAATATATTGGCGCTGGAAACGGCGGCAGCAACGATGGAACCATTACGATTACCGGCGGTTATTACGGAACGGGCGATGTTGATGCAGATACCGTTTACAGCGCGTCGGTTTATACAGGCTATAGCGTAGCTAATAATATTGAGGATACGAAGGAGACTTATCCTTACCTCGTTACGAAAACAGGTATCACATATACCGTAACATTTGAATTGGGAGATGCAACGCTCAGTAATTATGACAATCCGGCGACTTACTACTTTGGCACTGGTCTGATGCTTCCCAAGGAGTCGGATTTATCAGGGATCACAGCAGGATATGATTTTGCCGGATGGTATATGGACAGTGATTACTCAGGCGAAGCCGTTACCTTAATTGGCACGGATGATGCCGGTAACATAATCCTGTATGCAAAGGTCAGCTGCTCTCACAGTACGTACAAGGATGGCTTCTGCACGGTCTGCGGATATTATGAGCCTGCCTATTGGAATGAAAGTGGTTACGAGATCGGTAACCCCGGCCAGCTCCTTTGGTTCGCGGCATTGGTAAACGGCGATACGTCCAGCGGCCTTGTGGAATTTACGGATGACGACACTGCCCGCGGTACGAGCGCCAATGCCGTGCTGACTGCGGATATTGACATGGGCAGTTATGGCAGCCTGTATGTGCCGATCGGACGCGGAAACGCGCTGTATAAAGACTCAGGCAACGTAACTGCGGTAACGGAAGCCAGCTATAAGGGAACCTTTGACGGGCAGGGCCATGTGATCAGCAACCTTACTGTTTCCGCCGTCACAACCAATGATATCGGTATCTTCGGTTCCTTAAGCGGGACGGTGAAAAACCTTGGCGTCTGCAATTTCAGCAACACAGCGGTTACGGATGGTGCCCGCGGCGGTGCGATTGTCGGGCAGATCATACAGGACGGTTTCGTGGAGAACTGTTATGTGCAAAACTCCGTGGTCAACTGTGCCGGCAAAGTGGCAGGCGGGCTTGCAGGCGCAAACTACGGTGGCACCGTGGAGAACTGCTATGTGGTTAATACCACAGTCACTGCCACACGGACCGGCAGCATTGTAGGCGACAACGAGGAAAAAGGCAGTTATGTGGGGACAGTTGCAAACTGCTACACGGACGGCAATTATCTGGCGACCAGCAATAGCAGCTATTGCGGTACGGTCAGTGGCGGCGAGGCCAGCGTCAGCACAAGCCGATTTGCATCCGGCGAAATCGCCTGGCTTCTGCAGGAAGGGCAGGATGACGAGTCACCCCTTGTGTGGGGCCAGGGCCTGACAGTCAGCACCGACAGCTACCCTATCCTTACATCCACGTCCACGCTCCGGGTGATGAAAGTGGAATTTTATCTCGTGACGGACGGAATAGCGGCGACTGAGGCGTCAGCAACGGTTTATGTCAATAACGGCTCTACCCTTGCTTCGGACTCATATCCGGCAACAGGCGAGACCGGTTATGAATACTTATTCTATACGGACAGCAGCTGCGAGGATGGATACCAGATCATTACATCAAGCCATACGTATAATTATGATTCCGGAGAAGCAACGGAAACCGTTTATATGAAGAAGGTGAGCGCCGCGGCTTATACGGTAACCATCCCGGCCACTGCAACGCTTGGCGGTACGATTACGGTAAGTGCCACGGGTGTGACAGTATCCAGCGGAAAAAGCCTGGTGGTGAAGCTGACCGGCACCAGCGAAACGGACAACGCCTTTAAAGTGCGGAACCTGACGGATAACGGCGACATCGGTACAGGCGTACTCTCCTACACCCTGACCAAAGGGGAGACCGGCAGTGAGGAGTCTGTTACGGTCGGCGATACGATCCTTTCTGTCGCGGGAGGCACGACAGACGGTTCCGGCAGCGTGCAGCTGAATTTTGGTACCCCGACGGATACCCCGCAATTCGCGGGTGAATATACCGGCACGGTGACCTTTACGGTCAGCGTGGAAACAGACAGCGGTTGATAAGCACGCAGTGCTTTTAACATATATGATCCATAAAAACCATGCAGTAAAAAATAATAAAGAAAGAAAGTAAAATCCTATGAAGAATCCCATCAATAAGAAGACGATCAGCCTGCTGGTAGCCCTGGCGCTTTCCATGTCCGTGACGGCATTTGCGGATACCAGTGTTACGCAGAGCAGTTCACCGCAGACCGGCGAGACCGCCATCAGCTACAGCGTTGACCCAGCTTATACCGTTACCATCCCGGCATCGGTCACGATTGGGAACAGCGCTACCGTATCCGCATCGGATGTCGTGGTAGCAGAAGGCTATCAGGTGAATGTGAAGATCACCGCCACCAGCGGGGACAGCAATGCTTTTACCGTGGCATCCAACGGCGGCAGCGGCTCCGATACCCTGGAATATACGGTAAAGAACGGCAATACGGAATACAAGTTGAATGACACCGTCCTTAGCGTAAATCCGGCGGATGGTACTTCTTCCGGTTCCGTTTCCCTGGCCTTTGCCCTGGCTGACGGCGAGACCGCACTGTATTCCGGTACTTACAGTGGCACCATGACGTTCACGGTATCTGTGGACGAAGCATAAATAAAAGGAGGAATTTCCCATGAAGAAGAAGCTTGTGAACAAGATGATCAGCGCGATGGCGGCAGCTGCCCTCGTCCTTTCCCTTTCGGTGACGGCGTTCGCGGATACGTCCGTTACCGCGGATGACAGCGGCTCTCCGACTCCCGGCTCGGGCACGACGGCGGTATCCCTTGACGTCTCCCCGGCTTATACCATCACAATCCCCGCTACTGTGGAGCTTGACAAGACAGGGAGCGGCGATGAGACTTACACGAAGGACATGACAATCACCGCATCCGCGGG
>JAJPWX010000009.1 GCA_021205755.1 Lachnospiraceae bacterium
TTATAATTAAAGAGTTAGCAATTTCTAACCGTCGTTCGTTATATCACACCATTTTGCTTTCGTCAATGCATTTTTCATAAAAAAGCAGAAAAATTATTCAGCAAAGATTTTATCTCATGAAAAGATAAAGGACTGCCTTCCAACAGCCCCATGTCGCAATGAAACTTTAATTGTAAATCAGTTCTGATAATACGACCTCTTCCGCAGCATTACGGATGTTATTCATCGCACCGACCCAGCCCACCTGGTCACGGACTTTCAGTGTCTCGTTGATGTGTTTTCGCTCAGCCATTTGTCTAATCAGCAATTCCATTCTGTCATTCGCAGCGTCATCAATCTCATTCAGATGTGCTGTCAATTTTCCGGTCAGCAACAGTGACGAGTACAGACCTCTCCGATGTTCCTTCAGGAATGTCTTCCGCATCCTGCCATACTTGCCGTAGTGCGGTTCTTGACCTTCCGAAAGAACCAGATCAGGATAATACATCCCATCTTCGCCCAATGTGTAAGTGCCGCCCATCCGTTCATACAAACTCTGCATTTTTCGTCCTCCTTCATCTTGTTATTCTTTGATCATCGCAAAATGCTTCAGGGCAGCCCGGATTGCTTCCTCCTTTTCCGGCGGACACTGCGGTACTCTGGCGTTATCGGTCTTCGCATGATTATAACTCGGACCGACTTCAAGGCCGCACTTCCGCTTTATCTGAGAAATATATAAACTTGAAACCTTTATGCCAAATTCTTTCAGCACATAATCCTTGATTTCTTCATAAGTCGCTTTCAGTTCGGCTGAGGTGGCATCTAACTCATCCAGATACAGATCGACTTCGATATAATCATCGGGCTTGCGTTGGGACAAAGCAACAACCGTCTCGACGTTCGCCGTCTGCGGAAACATATCTACGCAGCTGATCCGCTCCGCCTGATACCCGTTCGCCTGCAGCACTTCCAGATCCCGCGCCAGACTGGTCGGTTTGCAGGAAATATAAAGGATACGCGGTGCACCGTATGCGATGATTTTCTGCAGCGCTTTCGGATGGATGCCGTCACGCGGCGGATCCAGGACAATAAAATCCGGTTGCTCAGAGATCTCATCGAGAACTTTCAGGACGTCGCCTGCAATGAAGGTGCAATTATCAAGGCCATTCATCCTGGCGTTTTCACGTGCAGCTTCTACAGCCTCTTCTACGATTTCTACACCAATCACTTTGTCTGCGACCGGGGAGAGGATTTGAGCGATTGTGCCGGTTCCGCTGTAAAGGTCAAAGATCACACGGGGTGTTTCGCACAGATCATGCTTATTTTCTGTATCCGGTGCATTTTTTGAAGCTGAATCACACTTCGGGAGCTCTGTCACATATTCCCGCGCCACACTATATAAAACCTCGGCTCCCAGGGAGTTTGTCTGGAAGAAGGAAAACGGTGTGATTTTAAAGCGCAGGCCAAGAAGTGTTTCATAAAAATAGTCCTGGCCATATAAAACCGTTGTCTCATCGCTCTGCACAATATCTGCTACGGAATTGTTTCGCATATGAAGAATCCCTACGATATGCCCATCCAGGCGCTGTTCCAGAGAAAGAAGGCATGCTGTATATTCCTGCAGAATTCCCGAAAAATTTTTCTCTAAATTTTGCTCTTTCATTCCAGCTGTTACCAGGCAGACCAGGATTTCGCCCGTCTTTTCCGCCCGACGGAGCAAAAGATGGCGCAGGACGCCTTCGTGCGTCATTTTGTGATAATGCGGAATCTGCTGTTCCTGAAAAAAAGAAAGGGTTTCGCTTAAGATTGCTGTCATGTCCGGATGTACCAGGCGGCAGTCGGCCGCAGTCAGCACGTCGTAGTGGCTGCCCCGCTTGTGAAGGCCAAGCGTGAGCGGCCCATCCTTATACTCGTCACCAAAAGAAAATTCCATTTTGTTGCGGTAAGCAAATTCCTGCGGGCTGCGATGAATCCCCTCAAAGATCGAATCAATCATGGATTCCGCTTTCTCTGCATGTCTCTGTTCATCTGTCTCTGCCTGACGCAGCACCGGCGCAAGCAGGCGCTTCACCTGCTCCGCTTTTAATTCCAGCTGATTTTCGTAAGACAAGCTCTGCCAGGTACAGCCGCCGCAGTCCGGAAAAAGAGGACAGGCAGGCTCCTGATCTTCCAAGCTGGACGGATGCAGTACTTCCAGAAGACGGCCTTCCGCACGTCCGCTCCGTTTTTTTGAGATCACAAACTGAATATTCTGGCCGGGAAGCGTGTTTTTTACTGTAACAGTGCCTTCTTCTGTCCGCACGATGCCTTTGTTTGGAAAGTCAACGCGTTCTACCACGCCTTCCAGAATCTGTCCTTTTTTCATGTGCCAATTCTCCTTACACTTCACTTTTTATTACGGTTCCTACGGCTCCGTATTTTCGCCATTTTCGTTTTTATAGCATGCATCCGCCTGCAGCCCATAGAACCAATCAGGCAGATGCGCTATGCACCTGCCCGATGACTTTCATTTGCTGAAATTGTCGTAGTCCTTCAGGACTTTCAAAGCTGTAAAGCTTTTTACGCCTCTGCCGCTTCCGCCTCTTCTTCCGATGCTTCTTCCGGCTCTTCTTTTTCGCTATCCTCGGATTCTTCTGCTTCCTCTTTCTCATCTTTTGCTTCCGGGAAGTCGTCATCCTCGAAGAAATCATCGAAATCATCGTCAAAATCATCTTCGAAATCTTCCAGATAATCCGGTGTGAAGTAGCGATAAACCGCGTAAGCAATCGCTGCCACAGCCGCTACAGCGCCAATAATGGCAAATACCCATAATGCCGTATTCTTTTTCTTTTCCTCGTCATGCTTTTTCAATGCTGCTACCAAGTCGTCTACCTTTGTCATACGTCACACGTCCTTTCTTGTTCTTTTCATCGGTCTGAGGATGGTTTCCCAATATTTTCCATATCCGGAATGTACACGAGACCGTGAATGATCTTTGCTTCGCTTAGTATATCACAGGCAGCTGAATTTTACTATAAAAATTTTCAGATTCTGCCGCTTTCTTCTCATCCCGGTCACTACATGATCAAATTTGCATTTTTAACCACTACCGATGGAAGCAGTCATCTCATCCCTCTGCTTTTGTAAGCTTTGCAAAGGCGGCAAACATCTTTTTTGTTCCTACGCGGTCAAAATCTACCGTAACCTCATAATCACGTCCTCCTTCCGTGATTCCGGTGACAGTTCCCACACCAAATTTAATGTGCTTTACCCGATCACCCACCGTATAGTCCAGGCCGTCGGATTTTTTTACTTCAAACTGTTGTGGCACAAATGCACGGTTTTGGAACGCTTCCTTTGCCTGCCGATATGCATTCTGGTTCAGATTTCGGGCTTGCTGGGAACGGCTAGCCCCGCTCTGATCTGCTCTGGACTCTCCAGAAGCCGCATGGCGGCTTTCACCGAACGTGTTGCCGGACAGGCGGAGGCTGCTGCCATACGATGATTCCGGTTCGTTTTCCGAAGTTCCTCCAGATGATGGGCGAGCTGATTCCCGAACAGAGCGGGTGCCGGTCTGCAGCAGTTCTTGTGGTATATCTTCGATAAAGCGTGAAACACGATTAAAACGCACTTCGCCCCGCACCATTCGCTGCCTGGCCGCGGTCAGGTAGAGCTCCTTCTGCGCCCGGGTGATACCAACGTAGCAAAGACAGCGTTCCTCCTCCAGATCTGCCGGATCTTCGGAAGAAGTGCTCATGTAGCTTGGGAAAAGCCCTTCTTCCATGCCGACAAGAAAAACGGTAGGGAATTCAAGTCCTTTTGCACTGTGCAAGGTCATCATCAGCACCTGGTCATTTTCCCCCGACACATCATCAATGTCTGCTACAAGCGCAACCTCCTCCAGAAATCCGGACAGAGACGGCTCCGCCGCGCTCTGGTCATAAGCGGCTGCCTTATTTAAAAGCTCATCTATGTTTTCCTCGCGTTCTTTTGCCTCCTCGCCGCCTTCCGTCTCCAACTCCTTCCGGTAACCGGTGACCTCCAGGACATCCTCAATCATTTCACGGACAGAATAAAATTCCTCCTTGCTGCGAAATGTCTGAATCATCTGCACAAACGCTTCCAGCTTCCCCGCGCCTCTGCCAATTCCCGGAATGGAGGAAGCTTCGCTAAGCGCCCGGTAAAAACTGATCTCTTCTGCAAGCGCATAATCCTGCACCCGCGCAATCGAAGTAGCCCCGATTCCCCGGCGCGGCACATTGATAATACGGCGCACAGCCAGATCATCTTCCGCATTATCAATCGTTTTCAGATAAGCAAGGACATCCTTTATCTCTTTCCTTGCGTAGAAATTAATCGCACCCACAATTTTATAAGAAATATTTTCAAGCAGGAACTTTTCCTCAAACATGCGTGACTGCGCATTTGTCCGGTAAAGTATCGCAAAATCTTTGTAAGAGGCTTTTCCCTGACAGACAAAGGTACTGATCCGATCCGCGACATACTCTGCCTCCTGAAACCCGTTCATAAACTGGCGAAAGTGAATCTGAGACCCCTCCCCATTTGAAGTCCAGAGAGTTTTCTCCTTGCGGCCGACATTCTGTTTGATCACCTCATTGGCCGCATTCAGAATGTTCTGAGTCGAGCGGTAATTCTGTTCCAGACGGATCACCTTCGCATCTGGGAAGAATTCCTCAAAATTCAGAATATTTCCAATATTTGCGCCTCGGAAACGGTAAATCGACTGGTCGTCGTCTCCCACGACACAAAGATTCCTGTATTTGGAAGCCAGCTGGCTGACCAGCTTAAACTGCGCTGTGTTCGTATCCTGATATTCATCCACCATGATAAAGCGAAAACGTTCCTGATAGGAGTCCAGAACTTCCGGACACTCCGAAAACAGCTCCACCGTCTTGCAGATCAGATCATCAAAATCCAGCGCATTGCTTGCGTGCAGCTGTTTTTGATATTCCTTGTAGACACGAGAAACCATTTTCATTTTTAAATCGTCCTGTCCAAACGCCCGCGCCTCATACTCATCCGGATTGATCAATTCGTCCTTTGCCGATGAGATCATCCCCATAAAATAGCGTTCTTTAAACGTTTTTGTGTCAATATTCAGACGCTTGCAGACATCGCGTACCACTGCTTTCTGGTCATCACTGTCGTATATCGTAAAATGCCTGTCATAACCAATGCGGTCTATGTAACGACGCAGGATACGCACACAAGTACTGTGGAAAGTCGATACCCAGACCGAACCTGAAAAACCAGATCCCGTTCTGCCTGCGGCACCTTTATCCCCTTCCAAAGCAGGAGAAGAAGGATTCTGTACGCCCGGATTCAGTTCCGGACGGTTCAGGATATGTTCCACCCTCTCCCGCATCTCACCCGCGGCTTTGTTTGTAAACGTAATCGCCAGAATATTCCAGGGATTCACGCCCATCTCTTCAATCAGCCACGCAACGCGGTGTGTCAATACCCTGGTTTTCCCAGATCCCGCTCCAGCCAGAATCAGCAATGGCCCTTCGTAATAGCGAACTGCCTCCTGCTGCTGGGGATTCAGTGAATCGTAAATGCTCATTTCCTGTTTTCCTCTTTCTTTTTTATTTCCGCGTAGAACAGCATCCTTTTCTATTCTTCAAATCGGGCAACAACCGTATAGCCGCTCTCATCCGTCCGTACTTCAGTAACTACTCCATCCCGTGTTTTCAAACGCTCACGGTTCGTATAGTTCGCAGACATTGCTACCGCCGGCTCAATTGTATAATACCAGCTAAGGGGTAGCACTCCCTCCGTCACATGAACCGCATCTCCTGGCTTCACCAGGCCTTCCCGTTCCATCTTGAATTCCATCTCCCGCATATTCTTTCCCCTCTCTGCGGATCTGTTTCCCTATAATACGTTTTCATACATACTTCGCTTCGAGTGCAAAATACCATTCCGAATCCTTCCAGTTACAATTATTCAACATTTTCCTTGTAATCTGGTTCGCAAAACTATATAATATGATACAAACATTTCAAAACGTAGAAATTTTTCCTGCCAACGCACTCCGGCAGGGTAATAAAGCATGCATCCTTAAAAGCGAGGTATCTATATGAATCAGACAAACACAAAACTTCTGGCCGATATTTTACGGAATATTGCCAATACGCCCCATATCCGTCCGAGCGAAGTGCCTGACATTGACCTGTATATGGATCAGGTCACGACCTTCATGGACGAGCATCTTAGCAGCACGCGCCGCTCTCAGGATGACAAAATCCTGACGAAAACCATGATCAACAACTACACAAAGAAAAAGCTTCTGCCTCATCCAACGAAAAAAAGGTATTCGAAAGAGCATCTGCTTCTTTTGATTTTCATCTACTATTTAAAGGATTTTCTTCCGCTGACCGACATCCGGGCGATATTAACTCCGATCACAGAACGTTTTTTTGAGGCAGATGACTCTATTTCCATCGAAAACATCTACGCGGAAGCCTACGATCTGAGTAAAGAATGGGTGAATAATATTTGCCGCGATATTACGGAATCCTGGCACACTGCTTCCAATTCTTTTGAAGACTGCCCGGCCAAAGACCGCGAGACGCTTCAGATTTTCTCCTTTATCTGCATGCTAAGCTTTGATATTTACCTCAAAAAGCAGGTGATTGAGCAAATGATAGACGGTCTTGGAACAGGTGAACCCACCGACAGCGAGGAGTCTGCGGAATCCGACAAATCGGACAGCGCAGAATCGACCCCCCATTCCTGAGCACATCCATCCCTCACACCGCTGCCCGCTGCAGCTCATTCTCCCCCGGCGGGCAGTTTTCTCCCCTGAATCCTCGATAGCACCAGTTCATAGCCGTCGCTTCCGTAATTCAGAGAACGGTTCACGCGGCTGATCGTCGCTGTGGAAGCTCCAGTCTTTTCCGCGATTTCCAGGTAAGTCTGGCTGTCCTTGAGCATACACGCCACTTCGAACCTCTGCGAAATGGACAGTAACTCGTTCACTGTGCAGACATCTTCAAAAAAACGGTAACATTCTTCCTTATTGTTCAGGCAAAGCACTGCCTCAAAAAACTGATCGACTGCTTCCGTATGTATATTTTTACTCATTCCGTCTCTCCATTTCCGTCATCTGCGTCTATTTTTCCATGATCAACAATGAGTTTATCACGACACCGTAACGATGTAAAGGAATTTATTTTTTCGCATATTACAGAAATCGTACATATCAGTCACACCTGCAGAAGCAAAAATAGCGCAATCTGATTAATATGTGACTTGTAACGAAATTACATGATTTGGCACACAAAAATCAAGTTTTTGATTGACTATCCACACAAAAAAGTGTAGAATTATTGTATATTTTTTATATTTTTGCAAAAAGCATTGGACTTTTTTGTCTGATTCTATCATTTGAAGACGAGGTGACAATTATGTCATATACCGCTGATATGATCAATATTGATTCTCAGGATCACGCAAAGCTGGCATCCAACACACGCAAGCTGCGCGAGCTGGCGGAGCTTTTACAACATTCCGGCATTTCCATTTTTGAATACTTTCCAGAGGAAGATCTGCTGCTGGTTTACGATGGCAATCTCAAAATCAAACGTCAGCTGCCTGACTACCTGAAGCGATTCGATGAGGTCACGCAGATTTCTGCGGCAGACCGGCCATCCGTGGCGGAATTGATGCGCGGAAACCGGACCGAGCCGGTGGAAGTTCAGATGCGCGACGCGAACGGCCGTATTTCCAACTGTATTTTTTCCCTTCCGCAGTCAGATTCTGAGGAGACTCCCGGCCATTCCCTCGTTGGTACGATTACTGATGTTACGCTGGAGCGTGAACGTGAGAATATCCTGAAGGAAAAAGCACAGCGCGATTCCATGACAATGCTTTATAATCATTCCTATGGCAAGGAAAAGATTGAACAATATCTGCGCCACAAGAATCCATATTCTTCCTGCGGCCTTCTGATAATAGATATTGATTATTTTAAAACCGTTAACGATGTCTACGGGCATTTATTCGGAGACATTGTGCTCACAGAGCTGGCCAGTCTCCTCGCACGGTCTTTCAACCGGACGGATGTGATTATGAGAGCCGGCGGCGATGAGTTTGTCATCCTGATGGAAGAAGCGTCCCATACTGCCCTTGTCAAAAAAACAACCGAGCTCATGAAAGAAATACGTGCCCTGCGATTCCGTGAAAACGATTCAACCATTACCTGCAGCATCGGGGTCTGCTTTCTTCCGGAGAATCTGACTGGTTATACCTATGACCAGCTGTTTGCAAATGCGGATTGGGCGCTTTACCGGGCAAAAGAGCATGGTCGCAACCGCTTTGAATTCTGTGATAATCTGAAACGCTACGAGGAATCAGAAACACATCAGAATGCCCTCCTGTCTCCCGAATCCAGCGCTCTTTATCTGCAAAACGACATCATCTCCACTGTTCTGGAGATTTTTGAAAAACGAAATACATTCGAAGCAGCGATCTACCAGGCGCTCGAACTGATTGGGGGACACTTTCACCTGGACCGCATCACAGTCGTCCGTACAGACACCGGTGCCCGTATGGCCGGGCGGCAATTTCAATGGCTGGGCAAAAATATCCCTGAAGCGCTCCCGACAGAGTCCAGCTTCGAAAAAGAAGATTTCCTCACCCTTTTCAACAGCTATGACAGCGATGGCACTATTGTTCTTCATTATGACAATATGGCGATGTATTCAAAGAGCGCTGCGGATCTCCTGATGCAGGGCGAAGCAAAAACCGTTGTCTACGCAGCTCTGTACTGTGAAGGGAAATACACTGGCGCCATCTCCTATGTTGTCTGCCAGAACAAGCGGGAATGGACCACCGTACAGCGCCATCAGCTTGGTGTTCTGACCAAAATCATCTCAGCGCATCTGGCAAAACACCTGGCAATCGAGGCTTCCGGAACAGGCTCAGCCGCCTCGCCAAGCTTTGATTCCCTGACTGGGCTGGTCTCCTTTACCCGCTTCCGCGATGATCTGGAGCATCTGATTCAGGCCGGACAGACAGACAACCTCGTGGTCGTTTATACCGATTTTGTCAATTTCAAATACCTGAACAAAAAATACGGATACCGTATGGGCGATTTCCTGCTTAAGGATTTTGCAAGCTGCATTTACGGAACCATGAAAAGCGACCAGGATACCTGTTTCTCACGTATCGTATCGGATCAGTTTATCTTTTTCATGTATTATACAGGTTCTGACCGGGAACAGGCCCGAAACGCTGTCCACAAGATCAATGAAGATTTTATCAATGCGCATGCATCCTTCTTCCCAGATGTAAACTTAAGTCTTCGCTCCGGTATCTATTTTGTCGAACCAGACTGCGGCAGTGCTTCCGCCGCGATTGACGCCGCAAACAGCGCGCGCCGTCAGGTAGACAGTGCATCCGGGAACTTCGCCTGCCTCTATGATAAACAGCTCAACCTCGAGCAAACACGGGAAACGGAGATCATTAATAACATGGGAATTGCCCTGAAAAACGGCGAGTTTCAGGTCTTCATGCAGCCGAAATTCTCCCTTCAGGATTATTCCATCATCGGTGCGGAAGCACTGGTGCGCTGGATCAAGCCGGACGGCACTGTCATGCCGCCAGACTCCTTTATTCCTATTTATGAACGCACAGGAAAAATATCCGAACTGGATTTCTATGTATTTGAACAGGTAGCTGCTTTTCTCGCCAAAAACAACGCACTCGGACGCAGACAGGTGCCGATTTCCATCAATGCCTCCATCCTGCACGCCTCCGACAGCAATACCGTGAAGCACTATCTCGACATTCTGAAAAAATACAATGTTGATCCGTCCCTGACAGAAATCGAGCTCACGGAAACCGCTACCGTGTCCGATTACACCAACGTTGTCCAGCTCTTCCAGCAGCTTCAGAATGTCAATATGCTGACCTCGCTCGACGATTTCGGAGCCGGATACTCCGTTCTGAACACGATCACGGAAATTCCGGTCAACACGGTCAAGCTTGACCGCGTCTTCATTACCCGCTGCGAAGCGAGTGAAAAGGGCATTTACTTTCTGAAACAGATCATTTCCATGGTCAAAGGCCTGGGATACCGTGTGATCTGCGAGGGGGTCGAGACAGAAGACCAGATCGCGATCCTGCAGGAGGCCGGCTGCGAAGAAGCGCAGGGCTACTGGTTCTCCAAGCCCCTGCCGTTGGACGAGTATGAGAAGCTGATGTATGGAAGCGAAACAGCAATAAGCGCTGAAAGTACTCCGGCACCGTAAACATATGCGGAAACTGTACCCGTTTCCGGTTAACCGAAAAATAACAGTCTCTCACTTCACTTTCAGTGGAAATACGACCATGAATTTTGTCATCCCATCACCACAGCTCACCGAAATTTTTGCCCGGTGCGCTGTGGCGATGGCTTTCGCAATCGAAAGCCCCAGCCCATAATGTGCCTGCGCGGCCCCATCCTGCCCGCTGACTGTGCGCGAGGAATCCACACGATAGAATCGGTCAAAAATCCGGTCCGTGGACTCCGGCGGAATCGGGTCTCCTTCATTCGCCACGGTTAGAATCGCTGAGCCTTTTCCACCTTCCAGCGATACCACTATCCGCCCGGAGGGATTTGTATGTGCAAATGCGTTATCAACCAGGATCGATATCAATTTCCCGATCTGTGAAGCTTCTCCGGCAATAAATATGTCATCCGCAATCTCACAGGACAGTTCAAATCCTTCTTCAAATGCCCTCGCCTCAAACGGAAGTACACCGGCAGTGACCGCCCGTCCAAGATCCATACGCTCCAGCTGTTCTGCCTGTGACGTCAGACTCTCCGCGCGCAGCAAATCCAGGAGGCTGCGTACGATTTCTGTCATCCTGCTGTTCTCGTAGCGGATATTATCCAGCCACCGATTTTCCCCAATCTCCCGCTGCAAAAGCTCCGCATTCGTACTGATCGTGGAAACCGGCGTTTTTAATTCATGCCCTGCGTCAGAGATAAACTGATTCTGCCGCCTGTAGTTTTCTTCCAGCGGACGGATAATCCACCCCGACAGGAAAATTGCCAGAACCAGCACCACCACGATAGCTACAGCGCCAAAAATCACCGTATAGCGCAGAAGTGTGATAATGCTCTCCCCGACCACCGTATTATCCATCATGGAGACAAGCGTGTAATCCTCCCCGGAAACCAGGTAGATCATATTTCTGGAAATACCATAGGACTTTCCGGTTTCCAGAAACGACTGCGCCAGCTCCGTCAGCACCTCATCCGACATCTGGGATGGATCGTCATTATTCACCTGAAGTACGCTGCCGTCTGCGGAAAACACAACTGAATAAAACGTAGAGAGCTCTAGACGGCGGCGGGAGATGCCGTAAGTGTCATCTGTCCCTGCCAAATCTCCCAAAGCAGACCCTGAAGCGGCAAAGGAATCATCCTTTATAATCTTCCGGTATTCATTCTCACCTGCCCCCGAAGTCGCGTCTATCGTTTCCGGTAATTCTTCTTCGGACAGCTCACTGGCTATCCGTCCATCCTCCGGCACTTCACCATTCGCTGATTCTTCATCCGGCAGCCTGTCTCCGGAATCATCCCCATCCACGTCCGTATCCGGCAGCCCGCCATTCTCCAGATATTCTCTTGCGTACAGCTCCAGCATACTCCGGTTTTCCTGACTCATTTCACGGTAACTGACCCCATAGATCACGGCGATCGTCCCCAACAGAGTCAGAAGCAGAATTGCCATCAAAAGCGCGACGATTTTTATTCTTGATCTTCGAAACATTTCGATTCCCCAATCTTAGACCCGTTTCCTGTGTCATTTTCTTAACCCGTCAACCATTATCCATATTATGGCATTCGCCATATGGCTGTAATTGTTCAGGTACACATCACTTTGGCTTTACCCCAGCAGCTCATACCCCAGTCCGCGCACTGCCTTAATCTCCGTCTTCGAGCCGATAAAGGCCAGTTTTTTCCGGCAGAAAGAAATATAAACCTCCACGTTATTATACTCCGCACTGCTCTCATATCCCCACACCTTCAGAGCCAGCTTCTCCCGCGACACAATTGTCCCCTGCTTCGCGATCAGGTACTCCATCAGATGCAGTTCCTTTTCCCCCAGCCGAATCTCCTGCCCTGTCAGCGTGCAGGAAAGAATCGCCGTACTCGAATCCAACGTCAGATCCCCCACCCGCAGTCTTCCGTCCGCGGCAGGCACATTCCTCCGGCAGAGTGCGCGCACCCGCGCCAGCAATTCCTCCACCATAAACGGCTTCGTCAGATAATCATCCGCCCCGGCATCCAGCCCTTTAACTTTATCCGCCAATTCACTCTTCGCCGTCAGCATCAGCACCGGTGTACGGACATTCTCCTGCCGCACTTGCCGAATCACGGAAAAGCCATCCAGCTTCGGCAGCATCACATCCAGAATCACCGCGTCATAAATGCCGCTCAAAATCGCGTCCAGGCCGCTCTCTCCATCGTAACAGACATCCACATCATAGTTTTCCTGGCGCAGAACCTCCGCTACCGCCTCCGCCATGCGCCGCTCATCCTCTACTAATAGAAGTTTCATACGTTTCCTCCCGTGTTCTCTTCCAAGTTATCTAATACACCTGTTCAGAATAGAAAGCTGCACGGGCTTTTGTCTATGGTTCTGAACCGCTATAGTCTCTGCAAAAAGCCGACAAGCGCGGTATATTCTCCCGCCAGCCTGTCGGCTCTCTACGGACAACCTCTTCGGTACCAGTATAACAGAAAAAGCTTGAAATGAAATTGAAAGTCACAAAAAGTACAGTAAAAATCAACCGCCTTGCCCATTATAAGGATAGTAGTCAAAAATGCCCTGAATGGCATCGGTAATGTCCATGATGCTTTCTATCTTCAATTCTCCCATCTTCTTGTAACCACGAACACGCAGATCCAACAATTTTAGCTGTTCACACAATACAATCCCTTCTGTATCACTCCATGCAACAGGAATATGCAGCGGATCCGCTGCTGCATTTTCTTGAATCGGGCAGACAATAACCTGTTCCGATCGGTTAAAAAAATCTTTGCTGACTACAAGAACCGGAAAAGAAAGTTTTTCGATTTTTAAAATATCTCCCTGTGAGATTGTAAACATCTATTACCACATCTCCCTTCCGGTCGATTCTCCCCACGATATTTCCTCATAAGGGCCAAGTTTACCTCCATATTCAGCAGCCCGCTCTTCCAGTGTCTTATGCCGGAATGTTTTAGACAGTATGATGTCTCCGTTTACCACTTTGACATCAAGATACTCATTTAAACAAATCCCCAGTGAATCCAATAATTCTTTCGACAAACGGATTCCCTGACTGTTACCCCATGCTTTTACCTGTGCTACCATGTTTTTTTCTCCTTTCTGCCACGTTTTTAGCAAGAACAGACAGCTCTATATTACTGTTTCTTCATAACTGTGTAGTATCAAACTGTTAGTATATACAAAGTATATACTATGTTGTCAGTAAAAGCAAGCCATTTGCCATTCTTTTTCAATTTACTTTCAATCTTTTTGTTGTATGATAGTATCTATAAAATCGAAAGGAGATTTTCACTATGAAGAAAAAATGGCTGTCTTTCCTTCTGGCAGGCACGCTTTGTCTTTCGGGACTTTCCGCGCCGCTGACCGGAAGTGCGGAGGAATCCGGCGAAACGGCGTCGGATACTTCGGCCGATTCGGATGTGACTACTGCGGTTTCTGACCAGGAGTATATTGAAAACACTTTGAATCTCGCAAACAATGAAGACCAGACCTGGACGTACCAGGAGAGTGCGGACGCGTGGGTGCTCTCGATCGTCTCGGCGGTCGCTTACCCGGAACTGCCGGATGAGCAGGGCGTATCGGTCTGTGTGCCGGGCGCGTATGTTACCGGTATTGATACAGATGGCGACGGTGTGGCAGATGTGACGGCGGAATCTGCTGTGGAGTCTGGTTCGACTTCCATCAATGGTTCGCTGGTGATCGATTATGAGGCGGAGATTGTGAGCACCAATGGACAGACTTACACGGCAGCGACGGCTCCAGTCATTTTAAATACGGGAGCGGCTGGATACAGTTCTTCGAACAACTCCACAGCAGCGACGACCTACGCGGCAGAGGGCTATATCAATGTGGCCTGCGGCAACCGCGGAAAACAGGACACCGCAACGGATGAGGATGGGAATACCTATTACACAGGCGACGCCCCATCCTGTCTGGTGGATCAGAAAGCCGCGACACGTTTTGTAAAATACAACATCCTGCTCGGCAACCTGCCAGGCAATGTGGATTATTTCGTTTCCACCGGCGGTTCGGGCGGCGGCGCGCATGCGACCATGTTTGCGGCGACCTCGAACAATTCCGATTTCTATGATTATCAGATCGAAGCGGGCGCGGTCGGCGTCTACCGTCTGGAGGACGGCAGCTATTCCACTACGGTCACCATCGACGGCGTAGATTATGAAATCTCAGACGGCGCATGGGGCTGTGTCGCGTATAGTGCGATTACCTCTCTGTATGAGGGCGACATGGCGATGGCGTTTGAGTATTACATGGACACGACCTATGATTTTGGTTCTTCATTCCAGGAGCAGCTCGCGGCATACCTGTCCGAAGCTTATATGGAATACATCAATGAGCAAAATCTTTCTGTAGAAGAATCGGCGGTCGGATTTGATCTGAATGAGGATGGCGACACGGATGATACAATCGCGCTGACCATCGAGTATGATCTGGAGGCTTATCCGGAAACCAACGGCTATTATGGCACCTATCTGGATCTTTATCTGGCAGAGTTTACTTCAAACCTGCAGTGGTATCTTGACAACCTCGACTACGCGGACGGCTGGACCTGGTTTGATGCAGACGGCAACGCGCTCAGCGATGAGGAAGTAGCTGCCATGACAACCGAGGACAAAGCGACTGCATTTATTGAAGGGCGTTATGCGTCTTCCGGCACCAGCGAAATGGGCGGCGGCACAGGCGACCTGCCGAGCGGCATGAACGGTGCGTTAGACTTCGCAGACACAGATGACATGGATTTATCCGATCTGGGTGATCTGTCTGATCTGGGTGGAATGCCAGATGGCGATACTGCTGGTGGAATGCGCGGCGGCATGGACGGAGACAACGCAGGCGGACGCGGCGGCATGGGCGGACACACAGACGGAACCACTTCAGATGATATCGATTCTGATAGCACAGATGCGGTTTCCGATGAAGCTGCAGACGCAGCTGAGCTTACGGATGGAGAACTGCCGGGCGATATCAGCGAAGCAGGTGATCTCACAGATGGCGATCTGCCGGGCAATATCAGTGAAGCGGGTGATGTTCCTGATAATGCAGCAGCTCCCGATGACTCAACCGATGCGGATGCAGCCGAAGAAGAAACCACCGCGGCAAATGATAATACCGCAAATCAGCTTGAAGTAGGTACGCCTGACGCTGGTACGACGCAGTCCGCGACCGGATCTCAGGATTCCGCGAACTATTCCACCTATGAAGAAATGGTCGAGGCGTATGAGACAGACATCGCCTCTATCCTGGAAGGCGACAAATACGGCAATAACATTGTTTCACTGTACAATCCGCTGAACTACATCGGCGCGGAAGACACAGACGACGCGACCTGGGTAAGAATTGTGATGGGCGCTTCGGAAGGCGATATGTCTATGTTCACTTCCCTGAACCTGCAGATTGCCATGCTGAACGCTGGTATTGACGCAGAAATTGAATGGCAGTGGAACGGCGGCCATGTACCGTCCGAAATTTTCGGAAACTCTCTCGCACTCTATGTCGACCAGATGTACGGTGAGTACGTAGAAGGCGCGGCAGCCATCGAGAAAACAGCCGCAGAAAAACAGACCACCAACGGCACCGCGACAGAAGCGACCGGCACGGACATCTCGAGCTGGGTCAACTATGAGGATGTCACCAGTGTATCCTTCTCCCTCGCTGACGCAGTCGCATACCGCACCAACGGTGCAAGCAAGGCAATCCCTGGCTTCGACGTAATTGACTACGGCCAGGAAGACTATGTGTTCGGCAACACCGAGCAGGACGCGCGGCACTGGAATACATTCCTGCTGGAAATTTTCCAGACCTACGCAGATGTACTCTCTCCGCTGTTTAACCAGGGATGATATAGAAGAAAGCTAAGGAATTATTATGCGCAGAATTTTCTGCGCGGCTCAAAAGCTATAAAAATATATGTGAAAAAGCCCAGCCAGGATTTATTCAAATCCCGATTGGGCTTTTTCGTACGCACATGGATATAAGGGAATCATTCATCTCCACAAGGCATATTCTCCTCTACGCCTCATTTCGATCCGCGCTATCAGATTATTCGCGTAATTCGCCGCCGCAAGCGCCGCGAACTTCTTGCGGGTCACATTATCGAAAATATGCTTTCATGGCCTCCGCCATCTGCTTTTCCAACTCTCTGGCCTCTTCTTTTGTCGCGGCACTCACGGAAATGTAGGTCTTCAGCTTCGGCTCTGTACCGGATGGGCGGACGACAACGGAGCAATCGTCCTCCAGCAGGTATTTCAGAACGTCGGATTTGGGCAGCCCATCCAGCCCTTCCCCGTAATCCAGCACACGCTCAACCTTTTTCGGTCCGATTGCATCGACTCCTTTGCGGAATTCTGCCATAATTTCCTGCATCCGCGCAAAGCCGGCGGAGCCTTCAAATTCAAAGGAGTACAGGGTGTTCAGGCAGTAGCCAAATTCACGATAAAGCTCCCCCAGACGGTCCAGCAGGGAAATCCCGCGCGTCCGGTAGTAAGCAAACATTTCGCAGATCAGCAAAGAAGCGTCGACCGCATCCTTATCGCGCACATAAGAACCGCTGAGATACCCATAGCTTTCCTCAAAACCCAGGAGGTAATCTTCCGTCCTTCCCTGCTTTTCCAGAAGACCGATCTGCTCGCCGATGAACTTAAATCCGGTCAGAACGTTGACCGTGCGGACACCATATTTTTTCGCAATCCGCTCTGCCATATCAATGGTGACAATGGTCTTGACCAGCACTGGATTCTCCGGCATCTGCCCGTGCCGGATGCGCTGGCTGCAGATAAAATCGAGCAGCAGCATACCCGTCTCATTTCCTGAGAGAAGCACATATTGATTCGTCGCCTGTGTGCTTTCCGTTCCTTCCGGCGCCATCGCATCTGTATTTTTATTGCCCGCATCTAACAGCGCAGGAGCGTCTGCATTATTATTTCCCGCCCCTTCCGATATGGCGGCAGTTGCAGTCTTCTTCACCGCAATCCCCACGCGGTCGCAGTCCGGATCGGTCGCAAGCAGCAGATCCGCATTGCATTTCGCTGCATACTCCATGCCAAGCGCCATCGCCTCCCGAATCTCCGGATTTGGATAAGGACAGGTCGGAAAATGGCCGTCCGGCTGCTCCTGCTCCGCTACCACCGTAATATTCGTAAAGCCGCTCTCCTTCAGAGTGCGCAGCACTGGCTTTAAGCCGGTGCCGTTCAGCGGCGAGTAGACAATCGAGACATTCCTGTCGATTTCATCGCCAAAGAGGACGGACTGCTTTTTCACTTCTTCTACAAATGCGGTATACACCTCTGCCGGAATGTAAGAAATATCAGAAGAGGATTCCGCCGCAAACTCTGTCACCTGAATATCGTCAAAAATATCCAGCCGCTCAATTCCGGCCAGAATCTCGGCCGCTGCCTCCGTGGTAATCTGGCAGCCGTCCACGCCGTAGACCTTGTAGCCATTGTACTTGGAGGGGTTGTGGGAGGCGGTCACCATAATACCCGCCGCACAGCCCAGCGCACGCACCGCGTAAGACAGGCACGGCGTCGGCATCAGTTCCGGATAAATCCATACCTGGATGCCGTTTGCCGCGAACACACCGGATGCGACCTGCGCAAAGCGGTCGGACTTGATTCGGGAGTCATAGCTGACCGCGATTTTCCAGTCTTCCTGGGCAAAATTCTTTTTCACATAATCCGCCAGTCCCTGCGAAGCCTTCGCTACTGTGTAAACATTCATGCGGTTCGTCCCCGCGCCGATCACGCCGCGCAGGCCGCCTGTTCCAAACGCCAGGTCACGGTAAAAGGCATCCTCAATCTTCGCCTCATCTGCTGCCATCGCTTTGAGTTCCGCCGCTACATCGGCATCGTAAAGTGCCGTTTCCGCGCTCAAACACTGTTCTACCCAGCGCTGATATTCCTTCCTGATCTCTGCTTTCATAGCCTTTCTCCTCCATCCGTTCTTTTCCATAACAGTCGATTGTTCTCAAACTCCACATCTACCCGTCCGCATCCTTTCAGCCAGGAAAGATAGGAACGCACTGTGCTGCCGACGAGTGCATGCTGTTCAAAATTCATCACCAGGCCGTATCCGTCAAACACTTTCTGTAAAATCTCCTCAAAGCTGCCCGGCGTCTCACAGAATCCGGCAATCCGCTCCGCAATCTCTTCCACCTTTGCGATGTTAAGCTCCGCCAGCGGCACAATATCTTCGGTCGGCTCTGTGTGCGCCGGGATAAACAATTTTGCCTGTAAGGACTTCACCTTCTCCAGCGTATCCAGGTAAGCGCCAACATCATAGATATACCCGATCTGATATTTTTCAATCGTCTCCGCACTGGACAGACAATCCGCCAGATAAATGACGCCGTCCGCCGTCCGGAAGCCGACCATATCAAAGCAGTGCCCCGGCAGAGAAAGCATTTCCAGCCCTTCAGGCAAAGCATCTTTCGTCAGATACTCTGCTGCGCTCTCCTGCGCCATGAGGAACTTGTGACGCAGCTCCGTCGGCGGGCAGCCGCCGTAAAGAGCCACCGACTCCAGAACCGGGTGCCGCGCAAAGCTGCATTCGATGCCGGAAGCATAGACCTTACATCCCGTCTGCTTCTGGAGATACTGATTACCGCCGATATGATCCGCATGGGAGTGTGTATTGTAAATTGCCCGCAGGTGCCAGCCCTGCGCATCCAGAATCTGTCTCACCTTCCGCCCGGCATTTTTATCATTTCCACTGTCAATCAGGCAGACATCCTGCTCATTTAACCGCACCAGCCCGATTTTGGCCGGACATTGAATATAATAGCTGTTCCCGACAGCCTGAATCAATTCGTACATAATTGTATTTTCCTTTGAAATCGATATTGAATGCATCTGTAAAAGCACTGAACAATTACAAGTTCACGACCATTCCAGTATAGCATAAGATATCGGGTTTCGACAGTACCTTTTTCATAAAACAGTCCTTTTGAAATAGCGCTGATTCTTTTAAAGTTGGGGGTTGAAAAATTGATTATACTGACATATAATATGCTTAGCTAGGGAGCCGGAAGGTGAGTGCAGGTCACCTGACTCGGCATTAATAGTTACAAAGCTTTAAAAAATAGCCGTTCCTATCTTTTCCAGAGTGCAGGACGGCTATTTCTTATTTTCCAAATTCAGAATTTCAACAACAAGTAAACATGCCGCTATAAAATAACCGGCAGCAAGGAGTACCGATATGTATTCATTCCATTATAAGAAAAGTTCACAAGCCTCGCCCTGTCTCCCTGAAATCCCCGCCTTCTTTCATTTTCTGCGCCTGCTGCTGCCCTCGCTGCTGCTGGCATTTAGCCTTTTTGCATCAGCCGAAGCCGCAAATACGTCTGTAAAAACACTTGCGGTCGGCAAATCCTACACGATCAGCGGATACGCGAAAGTGACGGTTTCAAAAACTACGGTTGCGAAGGTAAAGGAAAAATCAGATGGCTCTTACAAAATCACGGCCCTGAAAAAAGGCCGCGCCACGCTGCGTCTCTATGATGAGGATGGAAGCCTCGCAGAAAAAGTATACCTGCTTGTAACAAATGCGAATTCTTTCCAGTATGACACCACGGCAGTCTCGCTCATGGCCGGTGAGACAACGACGGTAGCAGCAACGGTACAGACCGGCTGTACCGTCAAATACAAAAGTTCCGACAAAAGTGTCGCCCGGGTCAGCTCCACCGGAAAGATTCGAGCCATAAAGTCTGGCACGACGACGATTACTGCAAAGGTTTACTACAAGGATACTCTGGTCAAAAAATTGAAAAAGAAAGTCACTGTGACAACCGATGTGGCCTCCAGTACGCTGAAAACGCTGCTTTCGACCGCGCTGGAACCCGTAGGTTCTACCATGTATATCTGGGGAGGCGGATGGAATGAGGCCGATACCGGTGCCGGGACGGAAGCGGTATCCGTTGGCGTCAGCACACAGTGGAAGACATTTTTTGAGCAGCAGACAAGCAGCTATGATTACCGGACAACCCGCTACCAGATTGCAAACGGGCTGGACTGCTCCGGCTATATTGGCTGGTGTATTTACAATATTCTGAATACCACAGATGGAAATGAGGGATACGTGATGAAAGCCTCCCAGATGGCCGGTAATTTTGCCGCCCGCGGCTGGGGCACTTATAAATCGGCTTCTTCTGTAACCGATTACCGGGCAGGCGACATTATGAGTTCGAGCGGGCACGTCTGGATGGTGGTCGGCCAGTGTGAGGACGGCAGCGTGGTACTGCTCCACTCCAGTCCGCCTGGAGTGCGGATGTGCGGGACACCCACCGCGTCCGGCAGCACCTCCAGCCAGGCCATCCAGCTGGCGACCACTTATATGAAGACCTATTACCCGGAATGGTACAGCAAATATCCGAGCTGCTCGGTTGGCACTTCCTATCTGACCGGCTACGCCCAGATGCGCTGGGATACCTCCGGGAACTCTATCATGACTGACCCGGACGGGTATCTTGACATGAGCGCGGCGGAGATACTGGAGGATTTGTTTTCATGACAATTTGGGGCGAGAAAGGAAAAGATTCATTATCTTCCCTTTCCCGCCCAATACGATGAACAATGAATAATATTTTTCAAAAGAAAGTAACACACATTCCTACTGTTGCGATCACCAAAATAGAAAGAATAATAATGTAGCTAATCAAAAACCATTTATTCTTTGCATTATTAACAAAAATAAGAATAATTCCCATCATCACAACTATACACAAAGACAACGATAAATTCATTACCAAAATGTATTTAAAATTCAAAGATGCCTGAGAAAATGCCTGGTAATTAATAGTCAGTAATGTAAAAATAGCCACCAAAACACCCATTAATGTCAAAACATTGGCATATATTTTCTGAGAGACACCTTCTATATCCTCTTTCGTTTTCTCTGCTTCTTCCTTCATTTGCTTCTTATATTCTTCACTATAATTCCCAAGTCCACGATATTCTTCTTCATCCAGAAAAGCCGCATCCGGCTGAGCATTATAGGGTACGTCTGGAACCTGCGTAAGCTGTTCAAAAATAACCTGGGCAATGGACATTCCCTTAGCTAACAGAATAGAGGTCCCCGAAATATTCATTATACGAAGAAAAGCATACGTCTTATGTCCCGGCTGATAATGCGGGCCATCAACTTTCAGTCCTTGACGCATTCTTGAATTTTTCTCCGCAATTCTACCCAATATGTTCTCCGGAATATTAAGTTCTTCCCGTGTTTTTATAAAAACATTTTCACCCGGACTCAGCCAATATTCGAAAACCGGAACTCCGCTTTCATCATATACCACATCAATAGTCAGGTCATAGGAGATACAGTTAACATTTTCTTCTATGTATCCAACTGAAATCAGCTGATGGTTTTTAGCATACCATTTTATGTCTTTATCAACCAGAATCATCCCGCACCCCCTTTTGTTGATATCGCGATTATAGCACTTTCAACTTCAATGTACAATATTCCTATCAAAACTTTATTATTCTATATTTCACCCTTAAAATTCGTCAATATGTTTTGTTCCGGTCTACTTACTATCAGCATAGCATCACCAAAACTGAAAAACCGATACCGTTCCTCAACCGCAATCCGATAGGCATTGAGAACATTTTCCCGCCCGGCGAGGGCAGATACCAGCATCAATAGCGTAGATTCCGGCAGATGGAAGTTTGTAATCAGTCCATCCAGCAGCTGGAACTGGAAACCCGGGTAAATAAAAATATCGGTCCAGCCGCTGCATGCCTGTATGTCCCCATGGAAACGCTGCGCGGCAGATTCAATGGTCCGGCAGCTGGTGGTGCCGACACAGATCACACGACCGCCACCTGCTTTGGTCTCGCGGATGATACGCGCTGCTTCTTCATCGACCTGGTAGAACTCCGAATGCATATGGTGCTGCGTCACGTCCTCGACCTTAACTGGCCGGAAGGTGCCCAGACCCACATGGAGCGTCACCTCCGCGATACGTACACCCATGGCACGCACCTGTTCCAGAAGCTCCGGCGTAAAGTGCAGACCAGCCGTTGGCGCCGCTGCTGAACCGTCATATTTTGCATAAACGGTCTGGTAGCGGTTTTTGTCCTTGAGTTCATGCGTAATGTATGGCGGCAGGGGCATCTGTCCGAGTTGATCGAGGATTTCTTCGAAAATCCCTTCATATGAAAAACGAATCAGGCGGTTCCCTTCCTCGACTACATTTATCACCTCGCCAACCAGAAGCCCATTTCCGAATATAATACGCGTACCCGGGCGCGCTTTCTTGCCAGGGCGCACCAGTGTCTCCCATACATTGTCTGCTTTGCGCTTGAGGAGAAGCACTTCAATGGTAGCACCCAGCTTCTGTCCACCTCCAGCAGTTTTCTGATCGACAGCTGAAAATTGACTCTCGCCTGAAGACGCCCCACCAGTCGAACCACCATCAGCTGCCTTCTCATCAGCTGCAGCCTGGATATCAGCAGAAGGCTGAGCAATCGCCGACTCTGCAGAATTTCCCGCATCAGACAGCACCCGATTCCCGTAAAGCCGTGCGGGAATCACTTTTGTATTATTCAGTACCAGGCAGTCGCCCGGACGCAGGTATTCTGTGATATTGTAAAAATGGCGATGCTCAATCGCCCCGGTGTCTTTATCCAGCACAAGGAGCCGGGACGCGGAGCGATCCTCTAAGGGATCCTGCGCAATCAGCTCCTGCGGCAGGTCAAATTTAAAATCCGATGTTTTCATTCTTCATCCATTCTTTCCAAAATAATAATAATGTATTATAACCAGTGGTATGCATCTGGCTATTGTTTTTAATCATAAAACAACCGGTCCTGCTCTTTGATCTTCCAAACTCCATCTTCCAAATCTACAATCGTGACCGCGCAGTTTTTCGGCACGCCGCCGCACCAGAAATCTCGGAGCGAACAATGCGTGATATTGGCAAGCAGCGCACGGGAAGCAGCTCCGTGGGTGGAAATCAGAATATTCCCCACTGAATGCTTCTTGTCAGGCGCATCATTGTCACAGGAATTTGCTTCTGTAAAGCCAAGAGCCTCACGGCGCAGCATCTCCAAGAATTCACCCGTTCTTTCCAGCAGCGCTTCAAAGCTCTCGCCGCCCTCCGGAGGAATATACCGCTCCGGATCGTTGAAAAACCGAATATAGTTTTCTACATTGAGAACGCCGTTCTCATCTCGCACACGTTCTCCTTCCATCGCACCGAAGCTGATTTCCTGAAGATGCAAGTCTGCATGAATGGGTGTCGCCATTCCGATCTGTCCATTGTTCTCGCTCACCAGTTCTGCGGTCTCACGGGCACGGATCAGCGGGCTGGAGTAGATCCGTTCGAAGCATATTCCCTGACGCGCGAGTGCTTCGCCTGTTTTTCTCGCCAGTTCCCGGCCACTCTCATTCAGTGGAATGTCCGTCCGGCCCTGCAAACGATAAGAAGAATTCCACTCCGTCTGGCCATGTCGGATGATATACAGTCTCATCTTTTTCTCCTCATAAAAAGTTGCCGAAACCTTATTTTCACGGAAAGCCCTGCTCGCGCAAGGCTTTCTGTTTCATATCATAATTCAAGTGATAAGAAGGGTTATCATGACCGAATCTCAATCCCCAGTGATTCCAGCCCGTTCCAGATTTTCTTCATGGCAGCTGTGATATCGTTCTCGCCGAGCGTGCGGTTCTTCGCGCGGAAGGCCAGCGAGTAAGCCATGGATTTATATCCCTTCGGAATCTGCTTGCCCTCATAGACATCGAACAGACTGCAGGATTCCAGAATCTTGCCGCCGCGCTGAAGGATCATTGCCTCAATCTGACCGGCAAGTACTTTCTTCGGAACAAGCATGCTGATGTCTCTGGTCGCCGCCGGATAGCGCGCAATGCCGGTGTATTTATAATCGAAGCTGGCAAATGAAGTGACCTCCTGCATATCAAGCACCGCCACAAAAACTCTTTCACCAATGCCGTAGGAATCGTTGGCCACGGTCGGATGAATCTGACCGAGATAGCCGAGTTTCTTCTTATTATATATAATGTCCGCCTGACGGCACGGATGCAGATACGGCCGGTCGGATGCCGGGTCGTAGGTCACTCTGCCATTGAGCCCTGCCTTTTCAAGGAACTCCTCTACCACGCCCTTCATGACGAAGAAATTGCCCTCGCCATCCTTCGTGGAAACGTCGCCCTCGCCATACATACCAAGCGTGAACTGCATCCGCTCATCCGGCAGTTCCGTCAACGGCAAAGCCTTCGGCAGGTAAATATTGCCCAGCTCATACAGACGCACGTTTCGGTTCCCATGATTGTAGTTGAATGCCAGGGAAGTCAGCATCCCATTTAAAGGCGTCGTCCGCATGATGCTGTAATCCTCCCCCAGAGGGTTGGTGATTTTAATTGCCTGGCGAAGCGGAGAATCCTCCGGCAGGAGCAGCTTGTCAAATACCTTCGGACTCTCGAAGGAATAGCTCATGCCCTGTGAGAAACCGCAGAATTCCGCAACCTCCTGTGCAACATCACGCACACGCATCTCAAAGGAACGTTTTCCAGTCGTCGCCTCACCGCTCGGCAACGTCATCGGAATGTTGTCGTAGCCGTAGAAACGGGCTACTTCCTCCGCCAGATCGGCCGTGCGGAACAGATCCTGACGGAACGTCGGCGCAATCACCTCATTTGCTGCCGCGTCATACTCCAAGTCGATTTTCTTAAAATACGCAAGCATCTGCTCTGCGGAAATATCTGTGCCAAGCAGAGCATTGATATTTTCCGGCTCAAACGGGATGCGCACCGGCTCTTTTACCACCGGATAAATATCTACCATGCCAGGAACCACATCTCCGGCATCCATCTCTTCCACCAGCTGGCACGCACGGTCAATCGCCGCTTTCGCGTTGTTCGGATCGAGGCCTTTCTCAAAAATCGAAGACGCGTCTGTGCGCAGACCGATTCGCTTCGAAGAGAGACGGATATTCGTGCCGTCAAAGCAGGCCGCCTCGAACATCATTGTTTTCACATCGTCCGTGATCATGGAATTCTCGCCGCCCATGATGCCGCCGATACCGACCGATTTCTCGCCATCGCAGATCATCACGACGTTCTCATCCATGGTGCGCTCCTGCCCATCCAGTGTTGTAAATTTCTCATTCTTTGCCGCGCGGCGCACGATAATCTCATGACCGGCAATGGTATCATAATCATACGCATGCATCGGCTGGCCATACTCTTCCATGACATAGTTTGTAATATCGACAATATTATTGATCGGACGAATCCCGGCTGCCGCCAGACGGCGCTGCATCCACTTCGGTGAAGGCGCGATACGGATATTTTTCACAATACGCGCGGTATAACGGGAGCAAAGATCCGGATCCTGCACCGTCACCTTCACGTAATCCGACGCCTGCTTCCGGCTATCCGTCTCGTCATTTTCTTTTGCCGGACGGCTCGGAGTTTCAGTCACCACCGGCGGATGGAATTCCTTTCCAAACGTCGCCGCTGCCTCGCGCGCGATGCCGATCACGGAGAAGCAGTCTACACGGTTTGACGTAATCTCATATTCAAAGGTCACATCATCCAGGCCAAGCGCCTTGACCGCGTCAGAGCCAACCTCGGCATCCTCCGGGAAAATATAAATGCCATATTCCGGCGCTTCCGGATACAGATCTCTCGTAGAGCCAAGCTCCTCAATCGAGCACATCATACCATTCGATTCAATCCCGCGAAGCTTGCCCTTTTTGATCTCGATGCCGCCCTCGGTCATCTTTCCGTCATGATTGCCCGCCACGCGGCCGCCATCCAGAACGACCGGAATCTTATCACCCACATGGACATTCGGCGCACCCGTCACAATCTGAACCGTCTTCTCGCCGACATTCACCTGGCAGACAATCAGCTTATCCGCGTCCGGATGCTGCTCAATCTGCTCAATCTGGCCAATCACGATCTTGTCCAGATCACGGTCCGCCGCCACATAGCCTTCTACCTTCGTCCCGGAAAGCGTCATCGCGTCCGTATACTCCTGCGCAGTCACGTCCAGATCCGGGACATATGCCTTTATCCACGATAATGTTGTATTCATAATCAAAATCTCCTTCTATAGCCCTTAGCGGATAAATCCGCACGGGCTTTGCTATCTTGTTGCTGCTGCCATCCATTTTATCCAGAGCAGCAGGCCGCAGACCGCCTGCTACGCAGGCTATATGCCGCCTTACGTCGTCCTATGTCTGTGGCTTGATGGGCGTCCCGCCCATCCCAACAAGATACCATAGCCCTTAGCGGATAAATCCGCACGGGCTTTGCTATCTTGTTGCTGCTGCTCTGGACTGGTTTTCAAAACTGCTTTAAAAACCGCACATCGTTCTCGTACAGCAGGCGCATGTCATCTATCTCATATTTCAGCAGGGCAATACGCTCCAGGCCGACGCCGAAGGCGAAGCCGGTGTAGACGTCCGGATCGATGCCGCACATTTCAAATACGTGCGGGTGTACCATGCCGCAGCCAAGAATCTCAATCCAGCCGCTGCCTTTGCAGAAACGGCAGCCTTTTCCGCCGCATTTGAAGCAGGAGACATCCATTTCTGCGCTCGGCTCTGTGAATGGGAAATGATGGGGACGGAATTTTGTCCGTGTTTCCTCACCGAACAGTTCTTTCGCGAACACCTCCAGCGTTCCCTTCAGATCTGCGAAGGTGATATTTTTATCCACTACCAGTCCCTCGATCTGATGGAAGGACGGCGAATGGGTCGCGTCGACCTCATCGGAGCGGAATACACGCCCCGGAGAAATCATACGGATCGGCAGCTTTCCCTGCTCCATCACACGCGCCTGCACCGGGGAGGTCTGCGTGCGCAGTACAATGTCTTTATTAATATAGAAGGTATCCTGCTCATCCTTTGCCGGATGGTTGGCAGGAATGTTCAGTTTTTCGAAATTATAGAGGTCATATTCAATCTCCGGGCCTTCTATAACCTCATAGCCCATGCCGACGAAGATGCGCTCCACTTCTTCCCGCGCGATCGTATTCGGATGGCGATGACCGACCTGGCTGCGTTTTGCCGGAAGGGTCACGTCAATGGCTTCTCCTTTCAGCGACGCCTCCAGAGCGATCTGCTCCAGCTTTTTCTTCGACTCGTCCAGAGCCTCCTCAATCTGTGCGCGTGTCTCATTCACCAGCTTGCCAAATGCCGGACGTTCTTCCGGCGGCACATCCTTCATACTCTTAAGAAGCGCGGTCAACTCGCCTTTTTTGCCAAGGAAATTCACCCGCACGTCATTCAGGCGATCCAGCATATCCGCGTCCTTGATCTGTGCAAGCGCGTCCTCTTTGATGGACTGTAATCTGTCATTCATAATATTCTTCCTTTCTACTGTAAGTTTGGACAGGATGGCGATAAAAAAAGCTCCATCCCAAAATAGGGACGAAGCCAATCTACTCCGTGGTACCACCCTGCTTCCCGCTTCTGTTTTTCATCCTTTTACAATACGGATTGCAAAAATTCTTTTTCCCTGCAAATCCTCACTGCAGCATCGAAATTCGTAACTGTTCAGAACAGCAGGCCGCAGACCGCCTGCTACGCAGGCAATATAGACGGAAAACAATAAAACGGACACTCGATATGCGTAACGTGCACTAACGCCATTTCCTACTATGTTCGCAGCAGTTCAGAACAGCGGCCGTCTATAGCCTGCTGCCCGGAATCGTTACCTCTGCTCAACTAAGAAACAATTCAGAAACAGAACTCCGGTGTGAATTTCGCTCCCTGCCTGAACATAAGGATGTTTCCAGCCGATGACACCCTCTCTCTGGATGAAGTCAGGTCACTACTTTGCACCATCTTCGTTTTTCTCACTGAAACCCATTTTAACACAGGAAAACAGGTTGTCAAGCAATTTTTCCCATAACATATTTTCTGAGAAAGTAAGCCGGCCCGCAGCTCCATGCATGGCAATAGCTGTTTACGATACTCCCTCCATAGGGAGATTCCGACGGATTTTCCGGATTATAGAGTTCCCAGAACGTGTCCGCGCCTTCCCTGGCCATTCCGCCCCAATATCTGCGAAGCACCTCAAATGCCTTTTCCGTTCTGTCCGCCTGAAGCAGTGCCTCGATATAATGATGGTACATATAGGGAGTCACCATCCGGTGTGCCTGCGGAATTCGCTCAACCGCGTCAAGCACAGAACCATCCGCCGCACCGCCAAGCACCATCCATACCTGACTCGCATAAGAAATCTGTCTGGATTCGCCGCTTACAAAAACGCCTGCCAGTTTGTCAAAGAAATATGTCTTTGCCGCCTCTGTCTTTCGTTGAAGATTCTTCTCCAGATCATCCGCCGATGGAAACGGACTTTCTCCTGTCTGGGTATGCAAATTAAGCATACGAGTCATATCCAGAAGCGCACGTGTACAATAAAGGTAAATGCCCTGTGCAGAAGCCTGCTTGTTCAGATGCAGGTCCCAATCCACAAAACACCATCCCAGCTGATCGGAATCACGGATAACATCGTTATCGTCAAAATTCTGCTGTGCCAGCTCCCATTGGCGCAGCGCTGTCGGATATAGTTCGCGTACAGTATCCCGATCGCCCGTCGCATTATAATAATCGCGGAGTGTCGCAATAAAAAACAGCGAATAATCAAACATCACTGTATCATCCGCTTCAATCTCCGGCTCCAGAAAAATACACGCGCTGACGCGTCCATCTGGCAGCGTAGAGCCGGCAAACAGATAAAGACAGGATTTCACCATGTCATTCTGGCGATATGTCTCATAATTAACCAGCGCCTGAAGGCGCAAATCTCCAATCCACAAACGGCGGTCTCGCTTTGGTCCGTCCTCAAACACCGTCTGCATACACTCATGCAGAGTCCGACAGGCAATCTGATCCAGCGCTTCATCCTCCGGCGAACCATGATATGGCTGTAGTTTCTCCCTCATCGCACTGGATACTGCCGTGCAGAATGCCTCCCTTACGGTCAGCCGAAACTTGCTGCTGATGTCCAGCACTTCAATCAGAACATATCGAAACGCGTATCGTCTCGGCAGATTTAAAACAGTCGGCAAAACATCAATATGAAGCTCCTCCGACTGAATCCAGCCTTTGGAAATCCAGCCATGGTAGGCATTCACATCCTCCTTTAGCTCCTGTAATCGTTCCGCAAATCGTACCCGCAGCCACACCGGTGCGTCCGGATGACTGCCCGTATAACCAAGCTTCAGGGTCAGATAGCCGACCTGATGATCTCCAAAATCCAGCAAAAGGCTTTCTCCGGTTCCAAGCGGTTCTTCCGAATCCGTTCTTGAAAAAATCTCATTTTTTAACAGTTCCTGTGGATTGCTCTGCGGAAATACCACTGTTTTCTGAAGCTTTGGAAACAGGGATTTCGCTTTCTGTAAAAAGTAATCGTTATTCTGTATGCTGCACTTGTTATCCAAAATATACCTCATTTCCGCAGTCCATAGACGCCGCTCATACACTTCTTTTCCTGTCCCAGTGATTCCTTCATTCTTTTTCCCGCAGATATTCTTTCCCACAGAAGGGATCCACAGGGCTTACGCCGGTGAACTTCGCCCGTCCCATAATCCGTTCCATGACTGCTTCACAAAATTCCTGCTTTCCGCTGTACGCATTGATATAGGTCTTCACCATCGGCGCATCGAACAGATGATACGGGTACGCAGTGCTAATCATCATCACAGGCACCTCCTGCGTGAGCCATGGAGCGTCATCGCCCAATCCAAACGCCACATTCCAGTTCAAACGGAGGGTCGTGTTATTCGACGCATTTTCCATATTACAAATATAGACATACAGGTCATAACTCTCTTTCGCCTCTGTCACACTCCGATACATTTCATACATCAGAGCCGCTTTTTCCCGGGAAAGGGAATCTGTCATATAGTCCTGCACGGTAATGCTTACCCTGCGGTCCCGCACAGTCACTTCAAAGCCTTCTTTTTCAAACAACTCTTTCCATCGCGTCACAAATGGATGCTCCGGATCCATATCACGCTGAATCACATTCAAATATACTCTGTGAAATTTTTCTGGGGAAAGCGGAAGCAGATTCTGCGTATCCTTTACAAGAGTAACCGCATTTTGCGCGACCTCTTTTGCCCATGCCCGGTGTTCGGCACAGCCGACCACACACAATGCATCCTCGCCCGGAACAATTGTACCGTCACATTTCTTTTTGTGCAGTCCCAACGCTGCTTTCGTTGCCAGAATCCGCGTGACCGCCTCATCCAGCCTTGCCTCGCTTAATGCGCCATTTTTCAACCCGCTCATCAAAAATCCAAAGTCTTCCTCCAGATCCTTGTTAAACAAAATCATATCTGCACCCGCCGCAATCGCCGCCGGAATTGCTTTCTCTCGTGGCATCGCCGTTGTAAAACCGACCATCGGCGTCGAATCCGTACAGATGAGGCCATTGAATCCAAGTTTTCCGCGAAGCAACCCTGTCAAAAGGACAGGATTCAGGCTGGCCGGAAGCAGCTTTTCTTCCCAGGTCGCGTCAGGCTTCAAAGCCTCCACGCAAGCAGGCTGGGCAATATGACCGGCCATGACAGTCTGCGCCCCTTTCGCGATCAGGGACAAATAAACCTTCCCATAGCTTTCCTCCCACGCTTCCACAGACAGAGAATTTACACTCGTGAGAATATGCTGATCCCGCTCATCCACGCCGTCCCCCGGAAAATGCTTTATGGCAACCGCTACTCCATTCTCCTTTGCTCCGTCCATATAACGTGATGCATTCGCAATGACTCGCTCCGGATCACTGCCGAACGTCCGCACATTCGTGATCGGATTGTGGAATTCCATGTCAATGTCAACAATCGGCGCAAAACTCCAGTTCAACCCAAGCGCAGCTCCTTCTTTGGCAGCCACGTATCCCATGCGGTATGCGTTTTCCGGATCACCCGTGGCAGCAACCGCCATCGGCTGTCCAAAAGAGGTTCCTTCAAAAGCCAGCCCATCACCCCCGGCTTCAGTGTTTGCCGCAAGTAACAGCGGAACCTTCGCAAGCCGCTGAATTGTCTCATGCGTCTTACGAATATTCGGCGCAGAATCCGCCCGGTACATCAAACCGCCAACACCAATCTCACACACCAGATGGCGCAGCACAGATTCTTCTCCCGTGAACCCTATTGGACAGAATACCTGTCCCGCCTTTTCTTCAAGTGTCATGGAGGAAAGCGTCTCTTCCACCCACATAATATCCGAATCGCTCAGAGAAAACGGTGCTTTTTTCAAATCTACCATATCCTGTGCCCTCTCCATTTTCCTACACTTTCCTGCAATTTCCTCGTTTACTCTCTTTACGCAGTTCTCCGCTCCGCTTTTCTTCCGGTAAAGAAGGATGTAATCTTATATTCATTGCTCAGGAAGATAACAAACCCTACCAGAATCAACGCCGTGACAATCTGCTGAATCGAAGAATCTACGTTCAGGCGGCTATACATCAGGCTGACAAATGCGGATGTCACCGCTCCAAGCAGATAGCCAAGCTTATCATTTGAAAACCGTCCGATGAAGCCGCCGGCGAACATCGGAAAAAATGCGGTAAACATCACACCGATCGAACCAAAATTCAGAGACATCTGAATCGTCCCATTGTTTGTCGCCGTGATAAAACCAACCACGCCCATAAGCATACCTGCGATGCCGTAAGTGAGAATCGCGTTCGGAATTTCCCGGATGCCCGTATTCACCGCTATTTTCTGTCCGTACATCAGAGCCTTATGATTATAGCCAAACCGGCTGAGATCAAATACTACAATCATAAATACCAGACCAGCTGCAATGACCGCAAGATAAAACGGAATCGTACCAACGGAAGTGTACTCTTTATTCGTTACAAAGGATACGCCATAGCCGCTGGTAATGACATAAGCAAATCCCTCATAGAACAGGGTTACTCCGAGAGAAACGATAATCGCAGGCAAACGCAATGCTACGTACACTGCTCCTGAAATAACGCCCAGGACAAAACCCGAAACAACCGAAAGTGCCAGCATCATCCACACCGACAGCCCGAAGGAAAGGCTGATCTGCGCACTAATGACAGAAGAAAGAAGGCTGATTGCTCCCAAAGAAAAGTCAAACCTTCCGGAATTCAGATTAATATATCCGATTTACCTGACCGAATGGAACAATACCCCCAGCCACCAGGACTGGCTCAATGATACCTGTTTTAAATCCTGTTATTTAGTCAAAGGCATCCTGGAAAACATGGACGCACTGGAGAGCTTTTGCTACTGGTCGCTCACCGACTGGACAGGTGAATCCCCCATCCCATCTGAACTGTTTTTTGGCGGTCTCGGGCTTTTCACCAAAAACGGCATCCCCAAGCCTTCCTACTACGCACTGACGCTCCTGCGCCGCCTGGGCAGCACCTGCATTGGCCATGGAGAAGGATGGTATGCGACAAAAGGAGAGCCTGCTACTTACCAGATCATCCTGTACAATTACCGCCATTTTTCGCACCTGTACGCCCTCGGCGAACGATTTGATATGACGTTTACAGACCGCTACACGCCCTTTCCACGGGAACAGTCCATGGATGCAGATATTACGCTGACAAATATCCCCAATGGCAAATACATCGTGCGGGAAGTCTCTGTCGGACGAAAATGCGGCAGCGCCTTTGATCAATGGGTCCGGATGGGTGCTCTGGAACTGGAGCAAGAAGAGCTGTCGGTTCTTGAAAACCAGTCACAGCCTGGCCTGACAAAATATACGGCTGAGGCAAAGGAAAGGGTATTGAAACTGAATGTTATGTTAGAGATGTTAGAGGTAAAACTTGTTACGGTACAATGTTTAAGATAATTTTGTAAATCGTAAAAAACTTTGTTAAACAATATATGATTATGTGATATATTTATGTTGCTGTCGACTCATTCCAGCAGGAAGGAGGTGACGCCGCATAGCTGAATTCGTCATTACGTTTCTTATTTCTGTCGGAGCAAGTGTAATTGGCAATTACATAAGCAGTTTTATAAGCAATTGCACTGGCAAATGGCTGGGCAGGGATAACTAGACAGCAGCAGCCTGAAAGGATTAGCTCACCATGACGAGCAAGAACACCCTAGAGGATAGCCGCCTCTAGGGTGTTCGTTTTTTGCGCCACATGGAAGTCATTACGTTCCTAGCTGAAAATATGATATACCCAATCATTATAAATGTCAATCACTTTTTCTACTTCAACACTACAAACGACTGTGGCGCAAGCGTGATCTCCTGTCCCTTCACTTCTCCATTTCCGATCGCATAGAGCACATTTTTCCCCGCATCCGCCTCGGCGACTGGTGCGCTCACACGCTCTGTGGATGGGTTTAACGCCAGCAAAAGACTGCCTCGACGGTACACAAACGGCAGCTTTCCTCTTTCCGCGTAAACCACTTCAAAATCCCCATCCGCCTGCAGATCTTCTTCCTCATGACGAAGACGAAGCAGGTCTTTTACTGTGGAAAGCAGCGAGTTCCTATCCGCTTCCTGCGCGGCTACACTGGGCGCTCCCTCGGCTGTGTCGACCGGAAGGTAAAGCGCGTCCGCCGGGCAAGTGGAGAATCCGGCATTTTTCTCACTGGTCCACTGCATCGGGGTGCGGGAACCGGTACGGCCGTAGCCGCCCTCTTTCGTCTTAAGCTCCAGATAGCGCATCCCGATCTCGTCGCCATAGTAAAGGAACGGAACACCTGGCATGGTGAAAAGAAACGCATACGCAATTTTCAATTCAGAGTCATCCAGATTGTACTTCGGGCGCTTTGTGTCATGATTGCAGGAGATCAGGCAGTAATAGCCATTCTCCCGAGTTGCTTTATAGCGGGGCAAATATTCGTCCAGGAAACGCAGTATGTCGCCGGAACCGTCTTTTTTGAAGAAGCTGTGGTCTTCCCCCATCTCATAATCCCGCAGAAGGGAGCTGTAACCATTTCCGCTCCAATTGAGGTAAAAGTCCATGTGAAATCCGCCCTGATTGATAGCCATCTCCGGGCCGTTCCATTCGGACACCATCGCTGCCTCCGGGTATTCCGCGTCGAGCATTTCCCGCACGTTTCTCCAGATCGCGCTGGTGCCGGATTTTTTCTCATCGTCGTTTTTCACGAGAGAGTCCGCCATATCCACACGGAAGCCGTCACAGCCGTGGTCCAGCCAGAAACGCATCACATCCTTCATGGCCTCACGCGTAGCGACACAGTCCGGGTGATCCACTGGCAGCTGCCAGTCCTCCTCCGGATTCAAAAAGCCATAGTTGAGTGCGGGCTGGCTTTTAAAGAAATTCAGCACGTATACACCATCCCGCTCTGTCTCACCGCCGATATAGAGAAAGCCTTTTGCCGGCTGGAAGGCCGCGTTTGTCCAGATATAGCGGTTCGAATACTCATTTTTCTCCGCCTTCTGGCTTTCCAGGAACCACGGATGCTCCTCTGAGGTGTGTCCCGGCACGAGATCCAGCAGAACATGGATGCCCCTCCTGTGCGCCTCGCCGAAAAGGCGGTAGAGGTCACTGTTCGTCCCATATCGGGGCGCGACCTTTTTATAATCCCGCACATCATAGCCCGCGTCGTGAAAAGGCGAGTCAAAGCAGGGATTGATCCACAGGGCATTGCACCCTAAGCCTTTTATGTAATCCAGTTTTTCAATAATTCCGTTGAAGTCCCCGATTCCGTCTCCATTCGTATCATAAAATGACTGCGGGTAGATCTCATAAAATACGGCATCTTTTAACCACTTTGGCATCTTCTGTCCTCCTGTACCTGATCGTAATCTGAACATAAAGCTGATCGGAAGCTGCGGCAGCGTAACTGTGAAGGTATGGAACAGTTATGCAACAGCAGATTCTGGTAAAGATATTATACTATATTTACTAAAAATGGAAGAATTATTTTCAGTTACCCTGACCCCTTCCCTGCTTCCACGGCACATCCGAAGAAAACAGCTCCGGCGCGGCCAGATAATGGTTGAGCTCCGCTCCGAGAAACCACAGGTACATACACGCATACAGCCACAGCATCACTACCACCAGCGTCGTCAGGCTGCCGTAGATGACTGACATATTGGTCGAATACTCCAGATAAACCGAAAAGAAAAAGGAAAACACGCACCATGCAATTGCGGTAAAAATCGCGCCCGGCAGCTGCGTGGACATCCTCATCCTGCGATTCGGAAGATAGGTATACATCAACAGGAACAAAACCGCCAGAAGCCCTACGGTGAGCAATGCCGGAATGATCGTCGTGAAATCCGGCAAGAACTGCAAAAATGCGATTTTCTCAGCCACATAGCCACTGAAACCGTAACCCATGACCAGAATAATCACGCTTGCGCCAAGCGACACCACCAGCGCTACGATATATATGGCTGCACGCACCCGCACCACAAAATAGTTTCGGGTCTCCTCAATCCGATAGATGGTATTCAGGCCATCCGCCATTCCCAAAACACTTTTCCCCGCTGTCCAGATTGCGGCGACAGCGGTTGTAGAAACCAGGGCGATCGTCTGATTATAAATAGAGTCCAGCATCGGCTCCAGCATATCCCTCACATCAAACGGTGTCAGTTCTTCGATTGCGCTGATGATCGCCTCCGGCGTAACAGAAGTATACTTTAACATCGTAATCAGCAGCATCAGCAGCGGAAAGCAGCTCATCATCAGGAAAAAAGCCGCTTCCGCGGAATGCGCCCGCACATGGTCATGACTTACTTTATTCATCACATTTCGAACAAATTGGACATATTCAGGGATTTTTTTCATTTTGCTTTCCAGCTCTCCTTGTTATATATAACAAAAAACTGATTCAAAATCATTTTAATCAGATCACGAATAGTAATATTCCAGAATTTCCAGGTAGGAAGCCCCTTCCGCCGCCATCTGCGCCGCGCCATACTGGCTCATCCCGTTTCCATGGCCGTAGCCGCCTCCGTAAATGTACAGTATGTCATCTACTCCTGCCACAAGATTCGAACTTTCTTTACTGGTCGTAACATCCTCTCTATCCGTAGAGCAGGATTCGATCTCCATCCAGAAAAACGCGCTCGGAAGAAGCTGCAGTCCGGACACCATTGTCCCATCCATCAATTCTACTTCTGTCTCAGCTGGAGACAGGAACTGCCGGATGGCATATTCTCCCTCAATTTCCACAGTTTCTTCTCCTGCTACTATCTGCAAAAGCTGCACCTGCCCGTTCCCGCTGCGGGATTCCACAGAAATCTTTTCCAGTGTATCGGCCTGAACGCCGTATGTGTCCGCCAGTCGCTCAAGAACCAGTGACACAGGGATGTCCATCTCCCACCGTACCCAGGCTGATCCATACTCGGCTTCTTCATCGGGCATTTCTGACAAAAAAACCTGAAACGCCTGCTCCTCATCCAGATCCTCCCGGTGCTCCGACAGACAGGAAGTAGAATAATACTGAACCTCATCCAACATAAGAATCATCTGGCAGGTCGCATCAACAGCCTCGCGGGCTGCATCCGTAGCTTCGCGGTTATTATACACTTGAAACCGCACGCTGTCATCCAAATCCGCTATTGATTTTTTCTTTTTCTGATCCTCCATGCAAAGAAGTGCAAAGGTTCTCGCACAGACCGCCTGTGCTTTCAATGCCTCTACCGGAAAATAGGACGGCATCTCACTAGAGACAACGGTATACAGATATTCCTCCAGATCCAGCACATTCACAAGAGCAAGTCCGCTCTCCAGGCGATAAATATAGAGTTCTCCTTCATACGCAGGAGAACCATCCGCGCGCGTCAGACTTGTCACTGTAATTGTCCCGCCGTCACCCGGAATCAGTCGGAGCACCCCGCCAGTCTGAAGCTCTTTTACAGTTATCGTAAAACTTTCATTTGCCTCATATACGGCAACCTTCTCCCTTTCACTCTCTATAAGTGTTTCACTCTCTATAAGCGTTTCACTCTCTATAAGCGTTTCACTCTCTCCTTCATTTTCCCCGCCGCCTTCAAAATTATATGCGTCATCATACGTCCCCCTTTCCACCGTAAACCCATTCGCAGCGGTCACCGTTATTGTTTCAAACAAATTCCTTTCATAGTCATCATCCAGAATCCGGACGCGAATCAAACCCATATCTTCTCCAATCAGCTGCACAAGCTGAGCATTATATTCCGAGTCTTCTGCCTCGGAAACTTCTTCTTCCGAATCATTCGTTTCGATCTCGACTGCCGTCCCGCTCACTGCCCGCTCCCCTTCCTCCATATACCGGAATAGCAAATAAAAAGAGAGCAGCACCATCCCCGCCAAAAGCACAACCTCCAAAACCGTTACCAGGCGTCCGATGACTTTTTTATGCCTCATCCAATCTCTGCGCCCTTTCTCAAACTCTGTACAGAGCTTCTTATTTTTTATAATCTATTGTATTCCAGGGTGCGGAAAGCTATGCTTCTATATTCTTTGCAATTCAATTCCTGATCTAATCTCTCATGAAAAAAAGAGGCAATCAGCCAGTCTCCGTCGACCGATTGCCTCTCTCTTTATTACATCCAGGCTTGTGTGTCACAGAATAATCGCGACAATTGCGACAACCACTAATATAAAACAGCAAAATGGCATAAAACAACAGCCTCTGCCGTATCCCCTCCAGCGATCCCAACCCTATCGTCTGCGCGGTGGTGGTGGACCTCCCATCGGGCCACCGCCGTAGCCTCCTCTCGGACCACCGCCGAATCCGCCGCCCGGGCCTCCGCCGAATCCGCCACCCGGACCGCCGCCTGGGCCTCCGCCGGAACCGCCGCCATGACCGCCGCCTGCTCTTCCTGGCATAATAACTCCTCCTTTCTAAATATCGGCTAAAGCTATCTCAACCGCTGCTTAAACTCCTGCTCTGCCTCGCGCCGCTGATCTTTCTTTGCAATATCCTGCCGCTTGTCATAGAGCTTTTTGCCCTTTGCAAGTCCGATCTCTACTTTCACAAGACTTCCCTTGAAATACACCCGAAGCGGCACCAGGGTATAGCCTTTCGCGGCAATCTTGCCAGCCATCCGCCCGATCTCCTGTCTGTGCAGCAGAAGCTTCTTTACCCGCAGCGGATCCTTATTAAAAATGTTTCCTTTTTCGTATGGGCTGATATGCATCCCGTAAATAAAGACTTCCCCATTCTCTATGCGAATGAAGGATTCTTTGATGCTGCACTTCCCCATGCGCAGAGACTTGACCTCCGTCCCATGTAGAGAAAGCCCTGCCTCATAAGTCTCCTCAATAAAATAGTCATGGTATGCCTTTTTGTTATTCGCAATTAATTTAATGGATTCTCCCATTTTTACAACTCCATATCAGAAAAACAGCTCTCCACATATGTCTGCCGCTGCTTTAGCTATAATGAAAAAGGACTCATGCCCTCTTTCGCATCAGTCCCTATCATTCACTCATTAAAAGCCAAGGTTTAAAACAACCGCGAACACGATAAACGCTGCTGCCAGCCATTTTGTCGCCTTCACGATCGCGCCCTCTATCGAACGTCCTTTATTCTGGCTCCAGTAGGTATTACCCATACCGCCGATCGATCCCAGCCCCTCGTCTTTCCCCTGCTGCAGAAGTACAAGCACGGTCAGGACAATGCATATAAGGATAAAGATAACCGTCAAAATATTCCTCAATATTACCACGAATCACACCTCCTATATCACGTTCCCAAATGGAGAAAAACCAGAGAGACTTTCTCCACCGTCAAACAGAGATAGTCTATCACAGGATTCCCTGGATTGCAAGGATATTTTTACGGAAGCTTTTAAAAATTTCCGCTGCCGTTCTGAACTGTTATAAATTTTCCCTTGTCAAAAAGGGATTCTCATACGATGCCGCCAGGCCAAGAGCATCTTCGATGCGCAGCAGCTGGTTATACTTCGCCACGCGTTCGGAGCGGCAGGGCGCTCCGGTCTTAATCTGTCCGGCCCCGACGGCGACTGCCAGATCCGCAATCAGGGTATCCTCTGTCTCGCCGGATCGATGCGAAATTACCGTTCGATAGCCGTGCGTCTGCGCCAGTTCAATTGTCTCAAGGGTTTCGGAGAGAGTGCCGATCTGATTGACTTTAATCAGAATGGCGTTGCCCGCGCCCTCCCGGATTCCCTTTGCCAGCCGTTTGGGGTTTGTGACAAACAGATCGTCCCCGACCAGCTGGATGCGGCTACCCAGACGCTCTGTCAGCTTTTTCCAGCCTTCCCAGTCATTCTCATCCAAGCCGTCCTCGATTGAAATGATCGGAAAAGCACTACAAAGCTCCTCCAGGTAATCGATCATCTCTTCCGTGCTTCTGCGCACCTCCTGGCCTTTCATTTTTCCTTCGCCGGAAAACACATACGTACGGGACGTCTGCTCATAAAGCTCACTCGCTGCCACATCCAATGCGATGGCAATGTCTTTTTCCGGCTGGTACCCCGCCTTTTTCACCGCCTCTACAATCAGAGCCAGCACCTCATTCGCGTCAGCCAGATCCGGCGCAAATCCGCCCTCGTCGCCGACAGCGGTGGAGAGTCCCCGCTCTGTGAGAATTGCTTTTAGCGTATGATAAATTTCCGCACACATCTGCAGGGCATTTTCAAAACTGTCTGCCCCGACCGGCATAATCATAAATTCCTGCAAATCCACCGTATTCGCGGCGTGCACGCCGCCGTTCAGAATATTCATCATCGGCACTGGCAGGCGATGCGCACGCACACCGCCCAGATAGCGATAGAGCGGCTGATCCAGTGATTTCGCGGCTGTCACAGCGGCTGCCATAGAAATTCCGAGAATTCCATTCGCCCCCAGACACCCTTTATTATCCGTGCCGTCTCTGCGCAGCAGAATCCGATCAACCGCAGCCTGCTCATACACATTTTCCCCGACTACCGCGTCCGCCAAAATGGTATTCACGTAATCACAGGCTTTCCTGACTCCTTTTCCATGGTAGCGCTCTTCCCCGTCTCTGAGCTCCACCGCCTCATGTTCGCCAGTCGACGCTCCAGACGGGACAGACGCTCTCCCGACCGTGCCGTCCTCCGTCATCAGTTCCACTTCTACAGTTGGATTACCCCTTGAATCCAGGATTTCCCTGGCATAAACATCCATGACAGGCTTATAATTGTACATACAATTCCCTCCTCAGACTGATCTATAAAGCTGTTTTGATTTCTGGGAATAGTATGTCCTGTCCTCCTTTTTTCACTCAAAAAACGAATTCCATTTTATTGAAACTGGCTGTTGTACTCCTCAAATCCATCGGAAAAGCCGTCGTCAAATTCATCCGAAGACCGATCGGATTTGTCTTCGTCACTGCCGTCCTCAGTTTCATCAGAGGACGAAGAGTCCTCATCTGACGTGCCCGAAACGCCGGACGCTGCCTGCAGGGTGACCTCCACCTCACGCGCCTCGTAGGTGCCGTTATTTGCAGTCTGTACCTCTAAGGTAATCGTCTCGCCGGGAGCATAGTAGCTCATAATCTCTATCAGTTCCGTAGAACTGCTCACGCTTTCGCCTTCAATCGCCGAAATAATATCTCCGCTCTGGATCCCGGCCTCATCCGCCGCGGAGCCTTCTGTCACTTCATAGACAAAAGCACCTGCCGGCATATTATAAGTCCCTGTTGCCTCATCCGATACCGTCAATACGGTAGCGCCAATATAGCCACGCTCGGAATCACTCAGTTTGTCTCTGGTCTCTTTGTTGATCAGCTGCTCCAGGATGGGCGCCGCCGTATCAATCGGGATTGCGTAGCCGACACCGTCCGTACCATCCCCGCTGTCATCCGTTACGCAAATACCAATCAATTCACCGGAAGTATTCAGCAGTGCGCCGCCGCTGCTGCAGCCATCCGCCGCATCTGTCAGAATAACCTCCACAGACACATCATTCAGGGTCACAGTCAGGTTCGTCGCACTGATGATGCCAACCGTCGCCACCAGGCCATATCCGCAGTCGCTGAGCACAACCGCAGCCTGCCCCATCTTCAGATCTTCCGAACTTCCCAGATTTGCAATCTTCAGCTGTGAAAGAACGCTCTCCTCTATCTCGTCAAGATCAACCGCCAGTACAGCCAGGCCTGAACTGGAGCTGCTGCTCTTCACCTTCGCGGATGCCGTGAGGTCATCTTCCTCCTCTGCCCCAACAGAGAAAGTAACTGTCAATTCTTCTGCAGCGCTCACTGCCTGGTATCCGGTCGCGATCAGCAGCTCCTCCTCATTCTGCGCGATGATGACGCCAGATACCGTAGTCTCCTGCGTCAGGGATTCCGCCTCCGCAGTGTCCATTCCATAATAATAGTAATCCGAGCTATAATCCGAATCTACGTCCGCTTCTTCCGCTTCGGAAACGACCGTCACGGAAACAACCGACGGCAAGCAATTCTCCACAACCTCTGAAACATCCGTCAGGGAAGCGCTGCCGGAAACACTCTCTGCTGTGTCAATTGTCTGGCCGCTACCAAGAGCGATATCCCCCGAATCTGCGTTGTCTGCATCTTCTGACAATTCTGTTTCTTCCTCTGTCTCCGAAACCGCGCTTGTTTCGGGCTCTGCTGTGTTCTCCTCATCATCCGAGACCGCAGCGGAAGCGTCCCCCCGATTCAGCGTTACCCGCTCCGATTCTTCACCCGAAGTATCCGACACCGTGTCCGCGGCAGCTTCCGTATCTGGGGCAACCGTCTCCTGCGCTCCGGTCGTACTAATGGACTTTTCCGTCTCCGGTGCTTCTGTCTCCTCCTCATCCTTCACGATATTCAGCGTGGTACGCTGTGTTTCTTCTGTCTCCTGCGCACTTGCCGTAGCCGCCTGATACAAAGCGCCCCCCTGCGCACAGGCTCCTGTCGTTACTACAACTGCCATCGCAATCGCGCCATATTTTTTCCAGCCTTTCATCGTCCGCAATCCCCTTTCGTTTTGGTAACTGTTCAGGACCGTGCGTAAACCTGTGGCCTGCTGTTCTGAGCAGTGACCTTTTTGTTTCTACAATATATCGCCCGAATGTGTCACAAATGTGAAGAAGCTCTGATTTTCTCTTTCTATCGGTTTGTGCAGACACCATCTGAACCGAGGATGTATTTTCCAATGGTCGTATTCGTCTGCATCACACCGGTCGTCTTATCAAAATAATAATACTTTCCGCTGATCTTCAGCCAGCCGGTCGCCATTACGCCGACCGAACCGCTTTTCTTGCGGAAATAATACTTATCGCCATCCACGGTCACCCAGCCGGTTTTGCGCACGCCCGTCTCTTCGTCCATGTAATACGTTTTGCTGCCTATCGTGAGGAATCCCTTCTGCATTGCGCCGGTGGACTTGTCAAAGTAATAATACTTCCCGCTGATCTTCACCCAGCCGCTCGCCCTGACGCCTACCGGGCTGCTTCCTTTGCGCAGATAGTAGGTCTCCCCGTCCAGTTCCAGCCAGCCCGTCACACGCACTCCGGTACTGGCATCCAGATAAAAGGTCTTACTGTCGACAGTCGTCCAGCCCTTCTGCATCGCTCCCGTATCTTCATCAAAATAATAGTATTTCCCGCTGATTTTCAACCAGCCGGTCGCCATCCGTCCGGCCGGACTGCTGGCCTTCCGCAGATAATAGGTCTCTCCGTCAAGCTCCAGCCAGCCCGTCTTCCGCGCACCCGTAGACGGATCAAGATAGTACTTTTTCCCGTTCAGATTCAGCCACCCCGTCTGCATGACACCAGTAGATGTTCTGAAATAGTAATAGCTTCCGCCGATTTTTGCCCAGCCCGTAATGCGGTAGCCATTCGAATCCACATAGTATGTCTTCCCATTGACCGTCAGCCAGGTGCTCGTCGGGATCGTTCCGTCTTCCTCTACATACCAGTAATTTGTACCGTCTGTCTGCCAGCCGCTCCCGGAGCGGCGCGAGGCTGCCGTAGTCCTGGGCGTAATGATCTTCGAATAATCCTTATAGCTATAGTCCAGATCCACCGCGGTCGATATGCCATTGACAGAGCCCGTCGAGCTGTACTGCCACATAGAAAACGAGGAAATGGTCGGTTCCGCGTACCAGGTCGCCACCCAATAATCATATCCGGAAAGAATGCTCAAATCCAGAGAATCCCGGAAGTAATTATTACTGGCATAAATCATCGGATAATATCCGGCATCTGCAATCACTTCCATGAAAGCAACGGCAATCTTTGAGCGCTGCGCCGCTGTCATGCTTGAATACACCGAATCTTCCATATCAATTGCGATCGGATAGGAAATTTTATACCCGTCCACCAGATCCAGTACGTAATCCGCCGCATTGCGCGCGTCCGCCACCGTTGTGACCGTCGCGTAGTGATAAACGCCTACGTAGATCCCGGCGTCGATGGCGCCCTGGATATTTGCCTCAAACATCACATCCGGCGTCGCCACACCGTTTTTATAGCGGCCCGTCCCGATCATAACGAACTCGATCCCGTCCTCTTTGACCTCTTCCCAGTCAATGGTTCCCTGCCATTTCGAAACATCTATTCCCTGCACCGGCGTCGACGCCTGTGCCAGCCATGGGTTAATCATCAATAACATTGCGAAAGCCAACATTGCCCCCGCTATCGCTCCCCTGAATTTCAATCTGTTCACCCTGTCCTTTCTGAAATAAACCAATAAATCTTCTGCTTTACCATACTATGCTTCGAGCGGCAAAAGTGGGATGATACTACAGCCCAAGGTCATGAATCAGAACGCAGGCGTTCCATTCTGTCCCGTAGTCCCTTGCATCATATTGTAACGAAAATACCATAATGCCGCAAGCTTTTTTAAGATTTCATTAATTCTTTTTTTCATTTTTAACAAGACAAGATTAGGAAAGCCATCCACTCCCAGAGACAGCTGAAATATTTTTTACTCGCCGTTGTGGTTAAAAAGAAGACCCAAAGGCAAACCTTCGGGTCTCTCCAATCACACTGTAAATAATTCTGCGGCCATTTTCCCTGTACTGCTGCCTGCAAAACAGCCAGTACATCGTCTTCCAATCGCGTCACGCTTCGTGCGTCAGCAGTGACTGTCCTGTCATTTCCGCCGGCTGCTCCATCCCCATCAGTTCGATCAGGGTCGGAACAATATCCGCAAGGCGTCCGCCCTCACGCAGACCAACGCCCTCGCCGCAGTTCACGAGGATAAACGGTACCGGATTCGTCGTATGCGCCGTAAACGGTTCTCCGGTCTCATAATCGATCAACTGCTCCGCATTTCCGTGATCTGCACAGATGAACAGCTTGCCATCCATGGATTTTACCGCCTCAACGACCTTGCCCACGCACTCATCCACCGTCTCAATGGCTTTGATCGCCGCCGAAAGTACGCCGGTATGGCCAACCATATCCGGATTCGCGAAGTTCGTGATCACGACGTCATATTTGCCAGAGGTCACCGCGCCAACAATCTTTTCGCATACCTCCGGAGCGCTCATCTCCGGCTGCAGATCATAAGTCGCCACCTTTGGAGACTTCACCAGAATTCGGTCTTCGCCAGGATTCGGCGCTTCCACACCGCCGTTGAAGAAAAAGGTCACATGGGCGTATTTCTCTGTCTCCGCGATACGAGCCTGCGTCATATTGTGCGCCGCCAGGTACTCGCCGAACGTATTTGTCACGGAAATCTTCGGAAACGCAACCGTCTTATTCGGAATCGTCACGTCGTAATCCGCAAAGCATACATAGGTCACATGAACACGCGGTCCGCGGTCAAATCCGTCAAAATCATCGCAGCAAAACGTGCGGGTCAGCTCACGCGCACGATCCGGGCGGAAGTTGAAGAAAATCACAGAATCTCCGTCCTTCACGGTCGTAACCGGTGCGCCGTCTTTCATCACCACCGTCGGAAGGACAAACTCATCTGTCACATCCTTCTCATAGGACTGCGCCACAGCCTCCACGCCGGAATTGGCCATCTCACCCTCGCCGTAAACCAGCGCACGGTAAGCCTTCTCCACGCGATCCCAGCGATTATCTCTGTCCATCGCGTAATAACGGCCGGACACCACTCCGATCTCGCCGACACCGATCTCCTGCATCTTATCGGTCAGCTCCTGTACGTAATCCTTTCCGGATGCCGGCGGTGTATCACGCCCGTCCAGGAAACAGTGTACATACACTTTCTTCAGTCCATAATTCTTCGCCATCTGCAGCAGCGCGTACACATGCGTATTGTGGCTGTGCACACCGCCGTCGGAGAGCAGTCCCCACATATGGAGGCTGGAATCGTTCTTCTTCGCGTTCTCCATCGCGCGCTTCAGTTCCGGATTCTCAAAGAAATCTCCATCCTGGATCTCCTTCGTAATTCTCGTCAGATCCTGATAAACGACACGCCCGGCTCCCATATTCATATGGCCGACCTCTGAATTGCCCATCTGTCCGTCCGGAAGACCGACGGACAAGCCGCTCGCCGCACCCTGTACAAACGGGCAGGTCGCCATCAGGTTGTCCATCACAGGGGTCGCGGCCTGCGCGATCGCGTTGCCCTCTGTCTTTTCATTCAATCCATATCCATCCAAAATCATCAAAACGGTTGGTTTTTTCATTTTCAGATTCTCCTTGTATCTCTTAAACTTTTGCCAAAATCACCACAACTTTTTGCAACTGCTTCATGCTCTTACCGTCCGGTGGCCTGGCCTCGGAAATATAACTCAATTGCCTTTTTCCATTGCAAAGTATACCACGGGACATTCGGAATTGCAATAAGGGCAATCTGACAAATCCACGTTACCATTACGTTTTCGCCCCTGACCACGCAGCAAGTGCGTGGTCGGGGTGTGAACAGTAACAAATCCTCTCAAAATCATTTACGATAAATAAAAGAAAACAGGTATTGATATTCTCTCAGAAAAGTGTATGCCAGGTTTTAACACATTACCCCAGATCCGGCACGGTCGGCACCGCATCCGCCGGAATCGGACAGATATAGCCCTCGCGTGTGCGCCGCTCGAATTCCGCACGTGCCTCGTCCAGAATCCCCGGATTCTCATACAGATCTATCGCAGCCGCAGCCAGTACTTTTCCGGCGTGTATCGCGGCCTTGTGCCCAATCTCAGTCCGATCACAGGAAACATTCTGCCAGCTGTGTCCCGGGCAGCCATTCGGCCAGGAAGCTACATGAATCTGCGCGGTCGGCGTCAGCCAGCTCACATCCGCCACATCAGTAGAGCCTGGTTTAAAGGCATCCCCCTGGTACAGCGGTGCCAGAAAATCGTTCATTGCATGCCCGGCTTTTTCCCGCAGTAACCGCACCTCTTCCCGCGCGGCCGCATCGTTTTCTGCCGCTACCCCAGGAAGCGCGTCACTGCCGGAGTAAGTTGCCGCCAATGCGTCGGCATACGCATGCTCCTCTTCCGTGTAGGAGGGAACCCCCAGCTCACAAAAATTCTCATACAGCACCCGTTCCAGAGCGAAATTGCTGATGGTATCGGCCAGACCGTCAATAAATTTGCGTTCAAACGTGGTATCGGTCATCAGTGCGGCTCCCTCGGCGATGCGGTCGACTCTTTTCTGCAGCTCTACCGCCTCCGATACGTGGTTCGAGCGCACCATATAGAGCACACTCGCCCGCGGCTGGACAACATTCGGGCTGCAGCCGCCGGCATCGGTGATCGCGTAATGAATCCGCGCCTTGTCGCTCATATGCTCCCGCAGAAACTGTACACCGATGTTCATCAGTTCCACCGCGTCCAGCGCACTTCGCCCCTGCTCCGGCGCACCCGCCGCATGGGAAGCTATGCCAGTGAATTTGTACTGAACCTGAATACAGGAATTGGATGAGCCGGTCGCAACCTCGTTCACATCCTCCGGATGCCAGGTCAGAGCCGCATCCAGCTCTTTCCAGAGACCGTCCCGCGCCATAAATGCTTTCGACGCACCGCCTTCCTCACCGGGACAGCCATAAAGCGTCACCGTTCCGGAATGTCCGGTCTGCTCCAGATAAGCTTTTATACCCAATGCTGCTGCAAACGCGCCCGCACCGAGCAGATTATGCCCGCATCCATGGCCGCTTCCGCCTGCTGTGAGTTCCTCCCGTGTCACACTTCCGCCCCTCTGGGATAGCCCGGAGAGCGCGTCATATTCTGCCAGGATTCCGATATGAGGCTTTCCAAAGCCCCAGGACGCGGCAAAGGCCGTCTCGATTTCGCAGATGCCGCGCTCCACCTGAAAGCCTTCTTTCTCCAGCGTTTCGCAATACAGCGCGGCAGACTTCCACTCCTTCAGCGACAGCTCCGCGTATTCCCAGATGTGGTCTGCCACACAGATGATTTCTTCCGCTTTCGCGTCAATAGCCGCAAGTGCAGCCGCTTTCTTATCGGTCATAATCAACTTTTCCTTCCTCTCCGGTATCTGTTCACTGCTTTCGCAGTCACACTCTCATAACCTCAGTATATACATTCCCGTTTTTTATGTCAACAACAGGACTTTTCAAAAAATGAGAATTCCTGTCTGAGAAGTTCATTGACTGACAACATCTGTTAAACTATAATTTAATTGTAACAGTTCAGAACAGCACCGACCGAAGCGGAGCGTAGACCTGCAGCCTGCTGTCCTGAAAAAGTGATTCCAACTGCGCGGTTGTAGCAAACAAATAAAATTCGCATACCAGGTTCATCGGCGGGAACCTGGTATGCGAATGCCGCAGCTGAAATCAGTTTCTTTTCTTTACACAGCCGTACGTCTCAAAGCACCTTGGCCAGGAAGTCCTGCAGTCTCGGACTCTGGGGATGATCGAAAATATCGGACGGCGTCCCCTGCTCTACGAGCATTCCGTCCGCCATGAAGAGTACGCGGTTCCCCACCTCACGGGCAAAACCCATCTCATGGGTCACACAGACCATGGTCATACCCTCATTCGCCAGTTCCTTCATAACCTCCAGCACCTCACCGACCATCTCCGGGTCGAGCGCGGAGGTTGGCTCATCAAACAGCATGACTTCCGGTTCCATCGCCAGTGCACGCACGATGGCCACCCGCTGCTTCTGCCCGCCGGAAAGCTGAATGGGATACGCGTCCGCACGATCCTTCAGACCTACGCGGTCGAGCAGCGACAACGCCATCTCTTTCGCCTGCTCAGGATCCATTTTCCTTACCTTGATCGGAGCAAGGGTCATATTTTCCAAAATGGTCTTATGTGGGAACAGATTAAAATGCTGAAACACCATGCCCATCTTCTGCCGCAGCCCGTCGATGTCCAGCTTCACCATTTTTCCGGACGCGTCCATGTATTTTTTCTTTGTAATATCGACTCCGTCAAAAATGATAGAACCCTCCGTAGGCGTCTCTAGCAGATTCAGGCTGCGCAAGAAGGTCGACTTGCCGGAGCCTGACGGTCCGATGATTACCATCACGTCTCCCCTTTGAATATCTACCGTCACACCGTCCAGAGCCTTGATGGCTCCGCCATTGTAATGTTTTTTCAGACCGGTTACCCGGATCAGACTATCTCCTGTCGCCACGGCTCATCCTCCTCTCAAAATACGCAATCAGCTTGGATGTCGGGAAGCACAGACAGAAATACAGCACCGTCGCCACAATCAGCGGCTCCGCAATAATAAAAGCCGCCCCCTTCACCGCGTTGACCGCTGACATGATATCCTGCACACCAATCGTGTAGGTAATCGCGGACTCCTTGATAATCACGACAAATTCATTCGCGATGGCCGGAAGGATATTTTTCAGTGCCTGCGGCAGAATGATGTAGCGCATATTCTGCACCTGCGACATGCCAAGAGAACGCGCCGCCTCCGTCTGCCCGCCGTCAATAGACTGAATACCGGAGCGGATGATTTCACAAAGATACGCCCCTGAATTCATACCCAGAGCTACTACGCCCGGGAAGAAGCGGTTAAATTTGATAAAGCCGAACAGCTTAAAGGAAGGAAGGCTGATCGCGCTGAACACGACATAATAGATGATAAACACCTGCACCACAACCGGGGTGGAACGCAGGATCTCTACATAAGCGGTTGCCAGAAAATTCAGCGGGTTGAAGCGGCTGATCTTCAGAAGCACTCCGCTCTGTTTTTCATGTCCGTCGCTTCCGATTCCCAGAAAGCGAAGCGGCCGGACATTGGAAAGGCGCATCAGCGCCAGAACCAGCGCAAGGACAAAACCGATCACAACGGTAAACAGTGACATCAGGACGGTCACTGCTACACCCTGCGCAAACAGCTGCCAGTATGGCACAATTTTCGCAAAATTACTAAGTTTAAAAAGACTCATGAAAACTCCCTCTTCCCGCGCAGTCCTCTGTCCCGCTCTTCCCGGAAAACACGCTGCGCAGGTGTCTATTCATAAAATGGATTCCGGTGCGGCACAATGAATGTCCGCACCGATGTACGGAACAAGGAGCCGCCGCATTTCGCATTGTGTCTGCCGTGCGGGAGCTCCTTGCGTCTTTGCAATCAATATGTTTATTTATCTTACTCTGTCAATGCCTCTGTCTCGTCCTCGATCAGTCCTTCATATTTTTCGCCGGTGGCCAGTTCATTCGCCTCCGCGACGAAATTATCCATAGAGCCATCCTCCAGCGCTGCCGCAATCGCTTCGTTGACCGCCGCGAGCAGAGTTTCGTTCCCCTTGCTGACGCCGATTGCAGAGCCTTCTACATCATACGGAACATCCAGCACAATCACCAGATCTTCATAGTTCATCGCATAACTCTTCGCCACATCTGTTTCAATATAAGCGCCGTCCAGATTTCCGGTCAGCAGGTCAGTGATAATATCTGTCACCTTCGGGAGGGAGACGATATCCGCATCCGGAGAATACTCATTTGCCAAATCAAGCTGAATGGAACCAGTCTGTGCACCAATCGAATAGGAAGAATTGTTCGTATCCTCCAGAGACGTAAACAGGTCTTCATTTCCCTTTACCGTCACAAAGGACTGTCCGCCATAGTAATAAATGTCTGAGAAATCCATGATCGACTCACGTTCCGGATCCGGTGAGAGTCCCGCCAGGCCCAGATCCACAGACTGCGTCTGCAGCTCGCTAAGCACACCGTCAAAGTCTACTGTAACAATCTCTAACTCCAGTCCAAGATAATCCGCTATGTATCCGGCCAGTGCGATATCAAATCCGGCCAGCGTTGCGTTCCCATCCTCATCAATCGCATAGAATTCATATGGCGCGAAGTCCGGGCTGGTTGCGACTGTCAGCACACCATCCGTCACGGTCTCCACCGCCGAAAGGTCGACCGAGGATTCTGTCTCCTCCTCTGCTAATGCCGGCACTGCCATAGACATTACCATACATGCGGACAATACCATCGCTGCAATTCTTTTTTTCATAATGCTCCTCCTTTTCCGGCTCCGAAGCGGTGCCATGAATATTGATAGATTTTGATGCATTTTTATTCATTATAACGATTTTGGAGGATTTAGCAAGCAGAAATTACGCTTAATTGCAAATTTCACTAAGTTTTGGTTGTAATTCACGAATAAAGGTGCTTTCCGCCGGAAAAAACCGCCGCCGCACAGAACAGGCCGCCCGCCACAAGCGAGTCCGTTGTACTGCCCGTATGTGGCAATCCATCCAGGCAAAAGCAGTAAACAGCATACAGGGCAGTTGCCATGAAAAAGCACAATAGATGCCGAAGCGCAGCCGTAAATCGCTTTCCGCGGGCATGAAGTGCATCCTCGAACGGTACTTGTCCAGTCAAAAGCATCAAAACGCATAACAAATCTGTCATTCCAAAGAGCGTAAAGCAGGTAGTCTGTACACTCCCCAGATTCGAAATCTGCATGTATTCCAGCGAGCACGCCGCCAGCAATATGACAAGAGCCGCCAGCCAGACGCCATATACAATCCGCACTTTCTTCATATGCCTGTCTCCATTCCTGTTTGCATTTCAACAAGGGCAGGCGCAGACGCAAAAGGGTTATCCCAGCTTTTCGCGCTGCGGCAGCCCATTCGCCGCGTCCCACATCACCAGAAGGGTGCCATCCTTCACCGCAATGCTGCTGCGGCTCCCGGTAAACTCATTGCTCACGCCAAGCGCCCGCTCACAGGTCAGAACAGCGTCCTCCAGTTCATATTTCAGGCCGTGTTCAAAAACGCCTTTTGCACGCTCTCCCTGACAAAAAACCGAAAGCATTCCGCTCGCCTGCTCTGGGAAAAGCAGCCTTCCATTTGTAATCGCAGTCAAAATCGTCCCCTGCCCAATCAGCCAAGCTTCCTGCCCTTTCCTCGCCATCTGCGTCAGAAGGTGTAAATTCGCCAGCGTGTGATCCAGTCTTCCCCCAAGTCCGCCGTACAGAAAAAATGTCTGAAAGCTTTCCTTCTCGGCATAGGCGACCGCCAGGGCCATATCCGTGTCATCCTTGATGGGCGAATGCCGGATCAGATGGCGGTGCTCCGGCACTATGTCCAGAGAATCAAAGTCCCCCAGCAGTACATCCGGTTCCATGCCCATTTTTTTCAGATAACGGTAACCGCCGTCCGCCGCAATGAGCAGATCTCCCTCATCTGGCGCAGCAAAGCCTGGAAAACCATCAAACTCTCCGGCACCTACAATAAAGCATCGTTTATTCAACTCACAAACTCCTTTATCACATATCAATGATATTTCCGTCGATCTCGTCTTTTATCTCTTTGATCGTCCTGCCGAATTCTTTACCGATTTTCTTCATCCGCCAGGAGGTAAACAGCTCATTCAGCCCGTCTGCGATCAGAATCACACCCACTATGATGATCGCTGTGGAAGCCGCGTCAAACGGGAAAAACAGCATGAAAATCCCTGCCGCGAGAATCACCGCGGAGAGCGCCATATTCAGGCCCCATGCGGATACATGTGCCTTTTTCAGCTGCAGAGAGCTTTCCAGACAGTTCACACCGCCGATGATGACAAACACACTCAGAATATAAGTAAGCAGGGTAATGATTGTCCCGGTATGTGTCACAGCAAACAGACCAAGGACACATTTGATCACACCGCCGAATAGACTTCCGCTCATCAGAAATCCATACTCCCGGTCGCTGATGTAGCGAATGATGTCGCCAATGCCGGAAACCAGGATCGCGATCCCAGCGATCAGCGCGATTGTACTGCCTGTCCCGCCCGGATTCAAAACAAACAAAATGCCGATCAGAATCGTTAAAACAGCATTTACCGTCATATTTACCCGAATTTTCTTAAAAAGTTCCATACTGCCGCTTCCTTTCCAGAATTGATGCATTTGCACTCGCCTTTTGCTCGCGCTTAGTATAGCACGCTGCGCGCTCCTTTTCTACAGACAAATTATTCTTTCTGTCAGGATTTTTGTATTATCGAGCAGGAGGCGGCTTTTCCCCCTGCGCATAAATAGAGGGAATCCTCATCTGAGAATTCCCTCCATCTCGTTCATATTTTCTTTTGTCTGTATTCTGAGCAGCCAGCTGCGTCCTATTTTTTATTAATCATGTCCTGTATAATCACATTGATCTCTTCCGGAGCCCGCCCGATCGCGAACGCCAGCTCTGAATACAGGGCTTCTTCCGCCATCTTGAAGTAACGGTCATCTACAGAAGTACTTTTTTTCCCTTCCGAGAGACGTTTCTTTTTTCTCAGATAAATGTTCTTGATAATGCTGACCAGCAACTCCGGGTCACAGCTTTTGAGCGCTTCTTTGTATTCCTGCTCACGCAGCTTATCATTTGCAATCCAGGCCTCATCAATATCCGGAATTTTCTCAATCACCTGCCATGCCTTCTCTTCACTTAACACGCCCCGGATTGATGTGCTGTTGGTATCCACCGGAACATAAAGCTTTGCGCCCTGATCCGCCTGCGGAACCAGCAGGTAATACAATCTGTCTTTATTCGTGTTCGGCACATCCAGATGTACGATGTCTTCCACCCGGCAGACACCATTGTTGGCCTTTACTACATAATCTCCTACCGAATACATTCTGTTCACTCCTTTAAACCTTCGAAACCAGACAATTACTGGGTTTATTCTACCAGAAAAAAGTGGTTTACGTAAGTATTTTTTTCAGAAAAGAATGCAATTTCAGCAGTTTTGTGGACATTTTCCGCGCGAATTTTATGCAGTTCGCACAATTACATAGCGCAGCCTTATTCACGAACCCGCGCGAAAGGCTTGCAAAGCGAAAGTTGCCGATTCATTTACAGAATCGAATCTTTTTCCCCTTCCATCGCTTTCAGTTTACGGTACATCCAGAGATCAATCGAGATCGCAACAATAAAGGTAATCGCAACTGCCACCGGCATGGAAATCAGGATACCATAAATTCCGTTTTCAGAACCAAACAGCTGTGTAAATACCCACGGCAGAATGATCACAAGCGGAACTGCAAGGACAACCTCACGCAGCAGGGAAAGCAGTGTAGACTGAACTGGCTTGCCTACAGACTGCAGGAAGATAAAGGATGCCTTGCACACACAATCCAGAGGAACCGCACAGAGGTAAATCCGGAACGCCACCTTCGCGAAATCATAATACGTCTGCGAGTAGCTGTTTCCGAACATTTTGATCAGCTGTACCGGGAAAAGTTCAAAAATCAACAGAAATACGACGCCTACCAGGAACTCATACATCAGCAGTCTTCTCATCAGCTCACGGACACGGTCAAACCGATGCGCACCATAATTGAACCCGCTGACCGGAATACAGCCGGCGGACATACCTACTACAACCGAGATCATGATCTGGAAAAACTTCATGACGATACCTACCACCGCCATCGGTGTATCGCCTGTTCCTCCCTCTCCAAAACGGGAAAGAGCGCCATATTTAGAAACCATGTTGTTCATCGCTGCCATAGACAGCACCAGAGAGAACTGGCTCAAAAAGCTCGTAAAGCCAAGCGGGATAAAATTCTTCATAAGAGAAGCCTTTAGCTTAAAGCTGATCTTCGAGAGCGTGATCTCTTTCATTTTGCACAGATAAACCAGCGAAATCACCGCTGTAATCACCTGTCCGGCTACGGTAGCAACCGCCGCGCCCATGACGTCCCATTTCAGAATAAAGATCGCCACCGGGTCAAGGATAATATTGGCAACCGCACCTGCCAGTGTCGCTGCCATTGCAACCTTCGGACTGCCGTCTGAACGGATAATCGGGTTCATTGCCTGTCCGAACATATAAAACGGGATGCCAATCGCAATCCAGGTAAAATAACGTTTCGCATAATTCCTGGTCAGTTCGGAAACCGCGTCCGTAGCGCCAAACATACGGAGAATCGGAGTCATAAAAATGAGATAAATGAGCATCAGGACAATACCGGAGATGATTGTCAGCACGATCGCATTACCGACAGTGCGGTGTGCGCGATCCTTATCCCCGCTGCCCAGACTGATACTTACATAAGAGCATGCACCATCTCCGATCATAGTCGCAATCGCCAGTGCCAGAACAGTCAGCGGAAAAACAATGGAGGTTGCGCCGTTTCCTTCCGCGCCGACACCCCAGCCAATGTAAATCTGATCGACGATATTGTAAAGAGCCGCTACCAAAAGTGAAATAATGCATGGAATCGCATAATTCAGCATCGTTTTCCCGATTGGGGCGGTCGTCAGATCCAGTTCGCCCGTTTTCTTTTCAGACATAAAAAACCCTTCCTTTTCTTATAGTGTTCATTTTTGAGTGCAATCGGATAGGGGACGCATATTTCCCCTATCCGCCCGCGCGGCCGGGTGTGGCTTTAGCCGCTAGACTCCTTACCCGGCCCTGCGATCGAGTAGGAGGCGGCTTGACGGCTCCTACTCGCCCGCGCGGGCTGCGTCTGGCATCAGCCAGAAAAATCCTTACGCAGCCCTGCGCATAAAAAAAGAACGCAAACCCGAAACCCGGTTTTACGCTCTTTCTAAAAGTTCCTCGACTCACCCTGTGAATTGGAACCATATGCCACTCGGTTCAATGCATATTATAAGAAGAAACCGTTCAAAAGTCAAGCTTCCTTTCCGGTAGAAAATAAGTCAGATTTTGAACTTTTCTTCGGCATTTTTGCAATACTTACATCTGAGCAGAAATTCTGCATAACCCGCCGTTCTGTCAGTGCCCCGTCACCGCCGTCGCGTAAAGGGAACCGCTCGCTGTCGACTGTGAATAGTCAATCGTGGCTGTGATGTACAGCCCCTCCGTCAGCCCGCTCGAATTCAGCGAAGCGTTCGCGTAATTGATAGAATATGTAACGCCATCATCCCCGGCAATCAGAAGCGTATCCGACGTCACTGCTGTAATCGTCCCGCTTACCACCCCTGTCGTAGAAGTCGAAGTAGAAGAAGAGGAACTGGTAGATTCTGTGCTCTCTGTACTCTCCGTCGACGTTGTTTGCGTAGAAGAAACATAAGCTTTGGAAATATAGCCGGTCACACCATCTACGGTCACAATATACCAGTTGTCCGTCTCACCGGTCACGGTCACTGCCGCCCCGGAAGCCACAGTACCGGTCACGCTGCTGCTCGTACTCGGCTGGGAGCGAAGATTCACGGCTGTCGTCGTATAGAACGTATAGGATGAGCCATAGGTAATCTCACTTCCAAGCTCTGCAGAAGTCATCGCGGAATCCTTACTCTCCGTCTCTTCACTATCACTATCCGTGGTCGTCTCCGGTGCGGTGCTTACCAGATAAGCTTTGTTGATATAACCCACAGAGCCGCTCACGCTGACCCGGAACCATTTTGATGTCTCGCCTGTAACCGATACGGAACTGCCCGCCGTCAGAGAGCCAATCCGCTCCGCCTCTGTACTCGGATACTGCCGGATGTTCACATTCGTCGATGCATATAAGGTCGCACTCGTGGAATAAGCAGTCAGCGTCGAAAGCTCCTCGCTCCATGCCTCATCCTCATCGTCCTCATCATCGTTTTCCTCTTCCGTCTCCGTCTCTGACTCAGAAGTACCGTTATTTTCCACTGTTCCAGGCAGAACGCTGAAAATGCTGGTGCGATCCAGCACGGTAAAACTCTCTACCGCATCCTGCACATCAGAAAGGAGGGACAGGTCATCCTCGGTCACTGTGCCGCTGATCACATACGCAGAATCTCCATCCGCAGATAAAAGCGCATAGGTAACTGAATAAGACCACATACTTGTCGATAAATTATACTGCACAACATACTCATAAGTAACTACCGTTGACGAGCTGCGTTCCTCAAATAAGAGGATCTCGAACGCGTCCTCTTCCGGGTACTGCCCCGCCAGTGTCTCCTCAAGAGCTTCCTCCGACTCCGAAACTGAGATATTCTTCATAGAATCCTCATCCGAAGCATGTACAATATTGATCATCGCATCTGACCCAGAAGCAAATACCCGCATCTCATCAATATCCTGCGTAACCTTCCAGGTACTGTCCGGCAATATAATCCGAATCGACACATCCTCCGAGATATAGACGACATCCGTCTCAAACTCCGTTTCTGTCTCGGTTTCCGTCTCAGTCTCCGTTTCCGTCTCGGTCTCTGTCTCAGACTCTGTTTCACTATTTTTTTCTAGAAGCTGGCAGCCTGATGTAAATACGGCGATCGCCAGGGCGAGCATCAGATAAATCAATACTGCTCTCTTTCTTCTGTCTAACATTTTATTCCTCCAATCGGGAATGGGAAATCCTCTTCTTCTGCACACCAGATGTATTACGAATGGCACCGCAGCTCCGCATAGAAAATGATTCAAGACCATACCGAAGTCTATCATACCACGACCTTCCAACTTCTGCAAGTCACATGCTCTCAAATCCGTCAATGTTATCAGAAACGTAAAATTTTCGTAATATTTCTTTTAGGCAATAACACCAAACAAAAGAGCTTTCTGTCCAATAAAAAAGTTCGGAAAACTGCCCCGTCAAACGAAAAAACGAGAGTATACACCCCCGTTCTTCCTCTATCACTGTCTTCCTACGCTCCGTCAAAAGCCGTGGCTTCTGCAGCGTTACAGGTCATTACAGATCCGTATGGCCGCGTCCGCAAAAATCTTCGCACTCATTACCAGTGTGTCAATCATCATGAACTCATCGTCTCCGTGCATATGATTGTCAACGTCCGGCGTTCCGCAGCCAAAAGCCACGCCGCGCTCCAGCCCGTGCACATAGGTGCCGCCGCCGGTTGAAAGAGGTTCTCCTTTGATGCCCGAATAGCGCTCATAGCTTTCCAGCAGAATCTTTACAAATTGTGAATCTCCCGGCACGCAATGCGGCTTTGACATCGGTGTATCTTCCATCTCCAGTCCTGCCGCCCGGAGCGCTTCCATGAGCGGACGTCTGGTATTCTCCTCCGTACATCCAATCGGCAGACGTGCGTCAAATGTTCCGCTTAAACGCTCCGGCGTATAATCCAGAACACTAAAACACAGCGTCACCGCACCGGAATTTGCATCCTCCCGATAGACACCGGCTGCCCTGCCACAGGTATCCTCATATGGGAAAAGCTTTTCCAGTGCCAAAAGTGCCTTTATACCAGCATTTCCACTATCTTCACAGGATGCCCCGTCAAACAGCTTTGATACCAGGCGAAGCGACGCAGTCAGTGCGTTCTTCCCCTCCTGCGGAGTCGAAGCATGTGCAGAAACCCCGCGGGCGTCAATTCTGAGGGCATTTCCAGACTTCTTTTCTGTTTTATCGGTACCGTCTTTTTCTATCTGAGCTCCATCGGCAGTCCCTGTTTCCGTCAGGCAGCTGATTTCAAAAGCAACCCCCGTCTCCTTTGTCGTCTCTTTCGCGGCAAGACGCACAGTCTCTTCACCCAGCCCCTCCAGTTCAAGCACTGCCCGGCCCGGAACAACATTTGCCTTATCCCCGCTCTTCAAAAGCAGGACACACGGCTGCTCATCAGAGAACTTCGCGTGAAAGCTTGCCGCCAGACGCCCTTTTTCAATATTAATCACCGGGAACTCCGCATCCGGCGTAAAAGTATATGGTGCCTCCTTCTCGATCCCATAATAATACTTAAGATCGCTAGAACCACATTCTTCATCGGATCCCAGCACCAGACGGATCCCTTTTTTCATCGGGATACCAAGCTCACGGATAGCGCGAAGCGCATATAACGCCGCAATCGCAGGTCCTTTGTCATCCGATGTACCGCGTCCGTAGATTCTGCCATCCACCACCTTTGGCTCAAACGGCTGTGTCACCGTCCAGTCCTCTGTCACTGGCACGACATCCAGATGCGCCAGAATATCCAGACCTTTTTCTCCCTGGCAAGGGCAGCCTGTCACCTCTGACATCTTATCATCCGAAGCTGCGTCCACAGCTGTTGCAGCCAGATCCCCTGTCACTACATAATTCTCATAATTTTTCACATCCAGCCCATAGCGCTGCATCAGCTCCTGCGCTGCCGCAATCGCCGCCGCCGGTCCGGCCCCAAACGGCTTACCATCCTCCGCCTGGCCTTTCTGGCTGTCAATCCGCACCAGCGTCTTCAAATCTTCCAGCATCTCTTCTTTTTTGCTGTCAATGTAGGCATCTATTTTTTCTTTATATGAATGCATATGTTTGTCGCTCCTATTATATAAATCGGTTCAGGCCTACCTATCTCGAATCACCGGTTACAGGTCACACCTGTAGAGGTAAAAATAAGGTAAATTTGGTCAGGGTGTGACCTGTAACGCCTTATAACGCCGTCTGCGCCACAAATGCCTCGACCTCATCTCTCGTCGGAAGTGCCGGAATGCCGCCCATCTTCTGCACACACAGGCCTCCTGAGGCATTTGCGTAGACAAGTGCTTCACGCACCAAATCCTCCGCCAGATCAGAAACCGTCGTAACGCCGCCAAGCAGCAGTCTGGAAAGGAAACCGCCCCAGGAGGCATCGCCTGCGCCCGTCGCGTCGATGGCTTTCACCTTGTGCCCTGCGACCGTCCCGGTCTTTCCATCAAAGAAATATCTCGCTCCCTTCGAGCCGAGCGTCTCAATCACGACGGAGATTCCCTGCTCTTTCATCAGATTCGGAATGTTCTCCTCTCCGCCGACAAAATCCAGTTCCTCGTCGGATACCTTCAACAGATCGACATACGGAAGTACACGGTCTACCACCTCTTTCGCGTCCTCAAAACTCCAGATCATCGGACGGTAATTGATGTCATAGCTGACCAGCTTCCCATTTTTCTTTGCCAGATCCATGGCGTGAAAATGGGCGTTCCGGCTGGGGTTCGCCGACATTCCAAAGGAACCGCAGTGCAGAATCTTTGTATTTTTGATCACTTCTTCATCAATATCTGACGCTTCCAGTAAAATATCCGCGCCCGGCTTGCGCACAAAGGTAAACGACCGTTCGCCGCCCTCATAGAGCGTCACGAATGCCAGTGTCGTCACTGCCTCGTCTGTCAGTTCGGGCAGCAGGACTTCCACCTGGTTTTCTTCCAGAGTCGCCTTCAAAAGCTTTCCGAAATCATCATTGCCCAAACGTCCAAGGAAACCGGTCTTCAGTCCATTCCGCGCAATCGCGATGCATGCATTCGCCGGCGCGCCGCCCGGATTGCAGACATAGCTTCGTTCCTCTTTCCCCGGTGTAAAATCAATCAGCATTTCTCCCATACAAATGATATCCATATTGGTTCCTCCTCATTTATATATTTCCGTTACTGCACGGTTTTCCCTTTTTATGCGTCCTGCATCGAAGTGTAACGCTTTTTACTTCTCATGCCGCTCCCGCGGCGCCTTTTTCGCGTTTTCCAGATTCGTCTGACGGCGATTCTTTACTTCCTCGCTCATCGGCTGAATCTCGCCGGCCGCTTTCAGAGACATCTTTGTCAGCAACGGGCCGACCAGCTCATAAATCAAAATGGCAAACAAGGTGATATTGCGGATCAGGGTTCCCTGCTCCCCTAGCTGCTGCGCCGTCACGCACATGCCAAGCGCCACACCGGCCTGCGGCAGAAGCGTAATACCGAGATATTTGCAGATGGTATCGCTGCAGTGCGTCCCCTTTGCGGAAAGATATGCGCCAAGATACTTTCCGGCAGAACGCGTAATAATATAAATAACGCCGATCAGCACAATCAGTCCATCCCCAAAAACAGAAAGCTCCAGCTCCGCGCCCGAAATCACAAAGAACGCGGCAAACAGCGGGCTTGTCCAGCTGTCCGTCTTTGACATAATTTCATCGGAAAGCGGGCAGAGATTGCAGAACACCGTTCCCAGCATCATGCACACCAGCAGCGACGAAAAGCCGATCGTGACTGGTCCGGCTTCAAACTCCAGCATGGAAAGCGCTGTGGTCAAAAACACAAACGCGATGGACATATTCAAACGGTTCGTATTTGAATTAAACAGCTTCTCCAGCTGCGTCAGCAGCCAGCCCATCACTGCTCCGAGCGCCAGAGAGCAAACAATCTCCAGAATCGGATTAACAAAAATAGAGACAAAATCAAATGTGCCGCTCACCATCGCCCGCGCGATACCAAAGCTTACGGCAAATACCACCAGGCCAACCGCGTCATCCAATGCTACAATCGGCAGCAGCAGGTCGACCAGAGGACCTTTCGCCTTATACTGCCGCACGACCATCAGGGTAGCCGCCGGGGCAGTCGCCGTAGCAATAGCACCGAGCGTAATCGCCTGTGCCGGAGTCAGCTTACCATTCGTCGCCGCACTGACCGCCAGCAAAGCCACATCCACGAATAACGTCGCGGTCAGCGCCTGCACAATGCCGATCACCGTCGCCTGCTTCCCGGTCTTTTTCAGCTGAGACAGCCGGAACTCATTGCCGATCGCAAAGGCAATAAAGCCAAGTGCTACATCCGACACCAGGCTCAGATCTTCTACGCTCTCCATCGTCGTAAAGCCGAGACCCGTAATATTAACGCGCCCAAGGCAATACGGTCCAATCAATACGCCCGCCACCAGATACGCCGTCACCGACGGCAGCTTCAGCGGCTTTAGCACACGGGTCATCAAAAGCCCTGCCAGAATCGCAACCGAAATCGACAGCAATGTGTAAACCATTTTTTCTAACTCTCCTCCCATCCCGAAATCCCGGGATATATTCTCTTTCTCTTTTCAGAATGCGCGAAGTACCACACCACAGCTCTGCTGCAATTTTTCCCCGCACAGCCATACAGAATTTATTCCACTCTGTTTTCAACCCTGCCCTATAACGCTTAATCTTCCGTCCCGACCTTTGTCTTTAATGCCTCGTTCGCAATCCGCTCACACAGATCTTCAAATGGAATCCCCACCGCTTCTGCTTCCTGCGGCAAAAGGCTGGTCTGCGTCATTCCCGGAAGTGTATTGATTTCAATAAACCAGATTTTCCCTGCTTTATCAATGATAAAATCCGCCCGTGAATAGACACGAAGATTCAGCGCATGCGCCACCTTCAGCAGCATTTCTCCCATCTCTTTTTCCTCTGATGGCAGAATATCCGCGGGAGTGCGCTCGTAAGCAAGGCCTTTCTGGTATTTATTTTCATAATTGTAGAATTCTTTTTCTACAATGATCTCAATCGAAGGAAGCGCCTGGTCATTCAGAAATCCCATCTGAATCTCGCGCCCCTCAATATACTGTTCAAAGATCAGCCGCGTGCCGCGGTTGCTCTCAAGAACCGCCCGCAGCTCGGCGGGGTGTTTTACAATATAAACTCCAATCGAAGAGCCGCCGTTTGGCACTTTTACGACAATCGGAAGCGGAACTTCGCACATAGCCGCCTCAATGGCTTCGTCATTCGTGATTTCGCGAATCTCCCAGTCCGGTACAGCCACGCCTGCCGCTTTAGCCAGCACCTTAGTCAGGTGCTTATCCATAGCGATACCGCTGCCCAGATAATCCGAGCCGGTATAGTGTACCCCCATCAGATCAAGCGCAGCCGGAATTCGCCCGTCCTCGCCGCTGCCGCCGTGCAGCGCCAGAAAGACCACATCCACTTCCTGGCAGAGCCGCAGGACATTCGGCCCAAGCAGGCGGTTTTTGCACTCCGGATGCGCAGCTTTCAAGGCTTTCAGATCCGGCACTTCCGTCGAGATCCGTTTCCAGTCCTCACAGATTTCTTCCCGGTATAACTGGTCAATGTCAGCATCCGCGTCCGCGACTCCGATATAAGAATCGATAATCGCCACCTGATGCCCCCTCTTCCGCAGAGCGCCCGCGATCATCGCGCCAGAGCTCAGCGAAACATTACGCTCCGGACTATAGCCTCCCGCAAGAACCAGAATATTCATGTTCGATTTTCCACCTTCCATTTTCTATTACCAGACTCCCTCTGCCAGAAAGAGTTCGTCGCCCCTGTATTTTTATCGGTAGATAATATCCTCTCTCGCCGGCCCATTGGAAACCATCGTGATCGGGAAACCGATCTGTTTCTCAATAAATTCCACATATTTGCGGCAATTCTCCGGCAGATCCTCGAATTTGCGGATGCCGCGGATGTCGCACTTCCAGCCCGGAAGCGTCTCCAGAACCGGCTTCGCCTTTTCCAGCTTCACCGTCGTCGGAAATTCCGTCGTCACTTCGCCGTCGATCTCATAGCCGACACAGACCGGAATTTCATCCAGATAGCCCAATGCGTCGAGAACCGTAAACGCCACCTCGGTCGCGCCCTGCATCTGGCAGCCATATTTGGACGCAACACAGTCAAACCAGCCCATTCTCCTCGGACGTCCGGTTGTCGCGCCATATTCTCCGCCATCGCCGCCGTGATTGCGCATCAAATCAGCCTCTTCTCCAAAAATCTCACTGACAAACGCGCCCGCGCCAACTGCGCTGGAATAAGCCTTGCTGACCGCCACAATCCGCTTGATCTCATACGGCGGCACGCCTGCGCCTACCGCACCGTAACCGGCCAGAGTCGAAGAAGACGTCACCATCGGATAGATGCCGTGATCCGGATCCTTCAGCGTACCGAGCTGTCCCTCCAGCAAAATGGTTTTTCCTTCCCTCAGGGCTTTTGCCAGGAATGCGCCCGTATCGCCGACAAATGGAGAAATCTGGTCGCGGTAGCCGCGCAATTCTGCAAGAATTCCCTCTACCGTCAGAAGCGGCTTGTGGTACAGATGCTCCAGCAATGGATTTTTTAATTCGCAGATACGCTGTGCCTTTTCTTTGAGCGTATCCTCATCGAAAAGCTCGCTCACCTGGAAGCCGACTTTGGCAAATTTATCCGAATAGAACGGCGCGATGCCGGATTTGGTCGAGCCAAACGACTTGCCCGCGAGGCGTTCCTCCTCATACGCGTCAAGCAGAATATGATAGGACATCACAATCTGCGCACGGTCTGATACCAGAATATGCGGCATCGGGACGCCGCGGTCCACCAGATTCTGAATCTCTTTGATCAGAAGCGGGATATTCAGCGCAACACCATTGCCGATAACGCTCGTCGTGTGGTCATAGAACACACCGGACGGCAGCGTATGCAGCGCAAATTTGCCATAATTGTTGATGATGGTGTGTCCGGCGTTTGCCCCACCCTGGAAACGCACAACAATGTCAGCCTTTTCCGCCAGCATATCCGTAATCTTTCCTTTTCCTTCGTCTCCCCAGTTTGCTCCTACGATTGCCTGTACCATATAAATTTACCGCCTTTCCGTGAAACCATGCGTTTCACAGTTTTTATCAATGATTTCATCTGTGTTTTTTATGTAGGATTCACACATAAAATAATTGCGAATCAACGTTCTCCCAAACCATTCTGCAATTTTCAGGGTTCGGTTTGAACGGCATTTCTCTTCAATCTCTGAGCAGAATAAGCAGGTTATTACACGTTAATTTCTGCCTTCACACCGAGCAGCTCCTTATTCTCGTCAAGAACCGGCTGCACAACATCCCTGGCAAACCGCTCCACCTGCTCTTTGGAGCGCCCGATATAACGGGATGGTTCCATAGATTTCTGTAAATCCTCCAGCGAAAGATTAAACGCCGGGTCGGCCGCGATCAGTTCCAGAAGGTTATTGTCCTTGCCCTCTTCTTTGACCGTTCTGCCCGCTTCCATCGACAATTCCCGAATTTTCTCGTGAAGCTCCTGCCGGTCGCCGCCTGCCTTGACGGCATCCATCATAATGTTCTCTGTCGCCATGAACGGCAGCTCCGCCATCAGATGCTTCTCGATCACCTTTGGATAAACCTTCAGGCCATCGGTGACATTCAGGCAGAGATCCAGGATCCCGTCTACCGCCAGAAAGCCTTCCGGAATGGACAGGCGCTTGTTCGCGGAATCGTCCAGCGTGCGCTCAAACCACTGGCAGGATGAGGTCACCGCCGGATTCAGCGCGTCGCAAAGAACATAACGAGACAGCGAAGCAATGCGCTCGCTGCGCATCGGATTGCGCTTGTATGCCATTGCGGAAGAACCGATCTGTGTTTTTTCAAACGGCTCCTCCACTTCTTTCAGATGCTGCAGCAAACGGATGTCGTTTGACATCTTGTGTGCGCTCGCCGCGATCCCGGCAAGCACATTCAGCACCCTCGTATCCGTCTTGCGTGAATAGGTCTGCCCGGAGACAGCCACACACGCAGAAAAACCCATTTTTTCAGCAATCATCGGATCGATCTGGTCGATCTTCTCCTGGTCGCCGTCGAACAGCTCCAGGAAGCTTGCCTGGGTACCGGTCGTTCCCTTAGAGCCCAGCAGCTTCATCGTGGAAAGTACATAGTCCAGATCCTCCAAATCCATCAGAAATTCCTGCGTCCAGAGCGTCGCCCGCTTGCCTACGGTCGTCGGCTGCGCCGGCTGAAAATGCGTAAATGCAAGGGTCGGAAGATCTTTATATTTTAACGCAAAATCCTTCAGCTGTGCAATGACATTGACCAGCTTTTTCTTCACAAGCTGCAATGCCTCTGTCATAACAATGATGTCTGTATTGTCTCCCACATAGCAGGACGTCGCGCCGAGATGAATAATCGGCTTCGCTTTCGGGCACTGTACCCCGTAAGCATATACATGAGACATGACGTCATGGCGGACAACCTTCTCCCGCTCCTTCGCCACCTCATAATTGATATCATCCTGATGCTCCTTCATCTCCGCGATCTGCTCATCCGTAATAGCAAGACCAAGCGCCTGCTCCGTCTCCGCCAGGGCGATCCACAGCCGCCTCCAGGTGCGGAACTTCTTGTCCGGTGAGAAAATGTACTGCATTTCCCGGCTCGCGTACCGCTCCGAGAGCGGACTCTGATAAATATCTGTACTCATTGTAAAATCTCCTTGTTCATGTAGACTTTTACCATGTCCAGTGCAGCAGGCCACAGGCCCATTTGCTTCGCAAATTATACGCTGCTTACGCAGCTCCTGCCTGTGGCTAATGGGCGTCCCGCCCATCTCAAAATGAAAATCCAGTCCTTTGCGGATAAATCCGCACGGCCTGTTTTTTCATTTTGCTGCTGCTCTGGACTGTTAATGTATGTAATCTCCTCTGATATCCTCACTCGGCGGATCCATCGGGTATTTCCCAGTAAAGCATCCGTTGCAGATCGGCAGCCCGCCGGTCAGCTCCGGCAGCCGTTCCAGACTCAGATAAGCCAGGCTGTCTGCGCCGATGATGCGGCGGATGTCTTCGATCTCACGGTTGTAAGCGATCAGTTGCTCCCGTGCCGGCACGTCCGTGCCAAAATAGCACGGATAAAGAAACGGCGGTGAGCTGACACGCATATGTACCTCCTTTGCCCCGGCGTCGCGCAGCATCCGCACGATCCGGTCGCTGGTCGTACCGCGGACAATCGAGTCGTCGATCATGATGACGCGCTTGCCTTCGACCGCTTCCCGCAGGACATTCAGCTTCACGCGCACGCTCGACTCGCGGCTGCTCTGTCCGGGCTTGATAAAGGTCCGTCCCACATAACTGTTTTTCATAAACGCCATCCCATAGGGGATGCCGGATTCCAGCGAATAACCAAGGGCCGCGACATTACCGGATTCCGGTACGCCGACCACCAGATCCGCCTCCACGGGAGAGTCTATCGCCAGATAGCGCCCCGCGCGGATGCGGGAATCGTAGATGCTGACGCCGTCCAGGTAACTGTCCGCCCTGCCAAAATAAATATATTCAAACACACACCGCGCCGTCTCACACTGCCGCTCCGGCGGGAAGCACATCGTACGGTTCGAAGCAATAGCAGCCTCTGTATCTGAGCCATCGCTCACGGAAGATATTGCCTCAGAAGCGCCGTTTTCCGCAGAATTTTCTCCCCCAGACAAACCTCCCTGTACCATAAATGTCTCTAATGAAGACTTTACCTGATTCTTCGGCGTGATCGTCACAATCTCGCCCGGCTCCACATCGCGGACATACTCCGCTCCAATCGTATCCAGGGCACACGTCTCCGACGCCAGAATGTAGGCATGATCCCGTTTTCCAATACAAAGCGGCCGGAATCCATAGGGATCCCGCGCGCCGATCAGCTTGCGCGGAGACATGATAATAAGCGAATACGCGCCTTTCAGCTTCTTCATCGCATTCGCTACCGCTTCTTCTACATTTCTTGTCCGTACGCGCTCCCGCGCGATATGGTAGGCAATCACTTCCGTATCAATCGTCGTCTGGAAAATCGCCCCGCCAAGTTCCAGTTCCCTGCGCAGCTCCGGCGTGTTGACCAGATTGCCATTGTGCGCCAGCGCCAGAGTTCCTTTTACATAATTCAGAACCAGCGGCTGCGCATTCTCCCGGGTACTGCCGCCCGCTGTCGAATAACGGACATGGCCTACGCCGATATCGCCTTTCATCTGCGCGAGATGCTCTCCGGTAAATACTTCATTCACCAGACCCATGCCCTTATGGGAAAGCACCTTGCCCTTGGGCCCCTGCGTATCACTGACCGCGATGCCGCAGCTTTCCTGACCGCGGTGCTGCAGCGCAAACAGCCCGTAATAAATCGTGGAAGCGACATCCTCCCCCGAAAAATCATATATGCCAAATACGCCGCACTCTTCGCGCAGCTCATCCAATGGTTCCTGTTGCTCATGAATCGCTTCTGTCTGTCCAAGATTCATCCGTCTCACCTCTGGTGTGTATGGCTCTCTTTACGCATTCCTGTTAAACATCAGGCAAGATATTTCGGCGAGAGTTTCCACATTCTGTCTCCCGAAAATGCCCTTGGACATTATATATGATAGTATCGTCGTAAGTCAATAAAAAAGTGTGCTTCGTACATCCTCGCGTATCAAATGTTACAAAAGCACACATTCTCGAACTTGTCCCAAATAGCTGAAAGGTCAGGCAGGCATCCCTCTTGCGGATATGCTTACCTGACCCTCCTGGTTTCACTTCTCTTATTCCTTATTTCTCCGTAAACTGCTGAAACGCCCCATAATCCGCATCCGCGTTATAGAGCTTCAGCACTTGCAGCATATCGGTCGCGCTGTAGGTGTTCTCATATGCACTGATGGATTGCGCGTACAGCTCGTTGAATTCTTCTGTGCTGGCCGCGTACCAGTAGGTCTGGTACAGCCGGAACGCGCTTCCGTCCTCGGTGCGGAACTCATCCGCATATCCGGCGTAAGCGTTGCACATCGCTACAAAGGACGGCCCGACAATGGCGCCGTATTTTCCGACGAGGCAGTTCAGCTTTGAATCGCCATTCACATCTGTCTCATTGAAAAACGCATAATTCTGATCTGTAAAGCAGTCCACCATGCCGACCTTGATGTCATACCCATTGGCTTCCTCCGCGTTGCAGATGTTTGTAATCGCGTTGGCAATGGTCATCGCGGAGATCACCATCGTATACTCTCCGCCTTCCACCGCTTCTCCGACCTCGCTGCCGTCCACGAGATATCCCGGAAGGAGTGTAATCCGAACATCCGTCCCGGTCTCGATCTCGGTGACTTCCGTAATCTCAGCCAGTTCTTCTACCGTCATTTCATAGGTCAGCCCGTAGATTTCCTGCAATTTCGAGAGAATCCCCACCGTCCGCAGGCGGTGCATCTCATTTCCAATGCCGCTGCCGCCGGTCACGACAAGATAGCTTGCGTCCCCGCTCTCATCAAGCGCCGCCAGATTTTCAGCCAGAGTCTCTCCCGCCGTCTGCTCATCCTCTGTCGTAGGGCCGATCGTACCAAGGAAATAAGGATTGTCCTTTACATTCTCATACACTTCATCGGAAATCGTTCCGGAGCCAAGGATGTAATACATCCCATACTCCTCGCACACCGGCAGAACATCCTCAATATAGGTAGAAAGGAATGAAATAATGCCCTTTACCCCCGCCTCGTGAAGCTCCTCCACAAACGCGATTTCATCCTCCGCCGTATCAATCCGCTCCGCATTATAATAGAAGGATGCGTTAAACGCGGCGCCGAGATAGCTTTCAAAATAATCCCGGAACGCAATTGCCTCCCAGTCCTCCGGATCATAGACCGAAACACCAATCGTATAACCCGCAGCCATCTCCTCCTCTGCGGAAAGAGACTCTGCCTCTGACTCCTCCTCTGCCGCCGACACGGCTACACCCAGCGACAGGAACACGGTCAGAATCATCCCTAATATCCATAAAATCCGTGATTTCTTCATATAATCTGTTCCTTCCTGATTCTTTTTCCCAGCTTCTGCTCTGATTATCAGGCAGCTGGCAGTATTATACTACTCCCAATTCTGCCCTATTGATAACGTCAGGGCAAATACGGCATTTATCCCTGTGCAGCACTGTTTCAGACTGGACGTTTTCCCATTCAAAACAGATAACAGGCCACCTGATGCCCTTCCTCAATCTCTTTCAAAACCGGCTTTTCTTTTCTGCATATTTCTTTGCAATGGTCGCAGCGGTTCTGGAACGGGCAGCCGGGCGGTGCGTCTACCGGACTGGGCGCCTCGCTCTCGATGCTCTCAATCTTTTTGTCAAAATCCATATGAGTGGAAAAAATCGCGCCAAGCATGGCCTGCGTATAGGGATGCTGCGCATTGTGCGCCACCTGATTTCCCGGAAGCACCTCGACAATATTCCCCAGATACATAACGGCCAGCTGATGGGCAAAGGACTGCACCAGCGCCATATCGTGGCAGATAAATACAAAAGAAATACCCTTTTCCTTCTGAAGCTTTACCAGCAGCTCGATGATACGGTCCTGCACAGACACGTCCAGAGCTGAGGTCGCCTCATCGCAGACGATAATTTCCGGCTCCAGCGCAAGCGCCCGCGCAATGCCGACCCTCTGCCGCTGCCCGCCGCTCATATTGTGCGGATAACGGTAAACAAAGTCTTCCGGCAGCTCTACCATCCGCAGCAGCTCCTTCGCCTTTGCCTCGCGCTCCGAGCGTTTGATCAGCTTAAAATTCATCAATGGCTCGGTGATGATGTCAATAATTTTCATCTTTGGGCTGAACGCGGCTGCCGGATCCTGAAAGACCATCTGAATTTTTCTCCGGCTCTGACGCAGCTCCTCGCCCTTGAGTTTTGTGATGTCTTTCCCATCAAAAAGGATTTCTCCCTCGGTTGGCTGGAACATCTGAACGATCATTTTCACAAACGTCGATTTACCGCAGCCGCTCTCACCGACGATTCCCAGGGTTCGGCCTCGGTAGACGGTCAGATTGATATCATTGCAGGCCTTGAGCGTCCTCCCGCCCGAAGCAGGGAATTGCTTTGTGATATGTCTGGCTTCAAGGATTGGTTCCAGTTCCAGATTCGTCTTTTCTGCCTCTGCTGCCATTTTCCCGGCAGAGCCAGCTTTCTTTTTTTCATTCTCAGGAGACATAGCGCTTGCCCTCCATTTCCGGCACAGCGGCCAGCAGATTTTTCGTATACTCACTGGTCGGATGCTTCATGACCTCATCTCTGGTGCCCGCGTCCACCACTTTTCCATGCTGCATGACCACCAGCTGGTCTGCCATATAGGCAGCCACGCCAATGTTATGTGTCACGATAATGACCGATGTATGGAATTCATCGCGCAGCTCCATAATCTGGCGCACAATCTGCGCCTGCGTCGTTACATCCAGCGCACTCGTCGGCTCATCTGCCAGCAGCAGCTTCGGAGAAAAAGTCATCGCCATGGCGATGCCGACTCTCTGCCGCATGCCGCCGGAGAGCTGGAACGGATAGCTGTTCATAATGTTCCGGCCATCCGGCAGGCGCATCCGCTCCAGCATGGTTACGCCCTTTTCAAAAGCGTCCTTTTTGGATATTTTCTCATGAGTCCGTATGTATTCTACATACTGTGACCCGATTTTCCGGATCGGATTGATCATGGCGCCGGAATCCTGAAAAATCATGGATATTTTCGACCCACGCAGTTCCCGCCATTCTGCTTTCGAAAGCTTTAAAAGGGAGCGATCCTCAAACAGGATATCCCCAGCCTCCACCGCGCCTCCGCCGGGGAGCAGCCCCAGCACCGCGCGGATTACGGTTGTCTTCCCGCTGCCGCTCTCGCCCACAACGCTGACTACTTCCCCTTCCTTCATCGAAAGAGAAAAGTGTTCAATCGTCGGCTTTGGATTATCCCCGTACCTGACGGTAATATCCTGTATTTTCAGTAAGTCCATGTCCGATCCTCCCATGTTATATACGGTTCCCTCGCCAAGTGATTTTTATATAGCAAGGTTTTGCGTATCATATCCCGGTTTGCTTCTTCATTCTCAGCCCACTGGCTTAATATCCGTATTCAGCCAATAATAGTCGAAGGTTGCGATCTCCGCTCCGGTTACTTTCGAAGCGTTACTGATCATGGTTGAATTGTAATATCCGTGCAGCAGCACCGCAACATCGTTCACCAGCACCTGCTCCATCTCTACAACAAGAGCATTTCTCTCATCCGTATCTGTTGAGGCGGTGAACTGCTCATACAGGGCATCAAACTCGTCGCTGTCATAATTGCAGTAATTGGTGCCGTCCGGGTTATCTGAGCTGTAAGCGTTGGAACCGTCCGTGCCGCCATACCAGTTCAGAAGGAAAGCGGTCGGGTCGCCTGTACCCACGGTTGTCCAGTTGGAATCGCAGAGATCATACTCTCCGGCCTGCATCAGCATCCACTCGGTATCGCTGTCGGTGCTGTTTACCGACACGCCGATGCCAATCGAAGTCAGAGAAACCTGAATGGCCTGTGCAAAATCTGACAGGCAGCGGTTGTTATAGGTAATATAAGTCAGATTAATCGGCTCCCCGTCCAGTTCGCGGATACCATCGCCGTCGGAATCCACAATGCCTGCTTCATCCAGCAGCGCAACCGCGGCGTCCATATCATAAGCGTACGGATTGTCCAGATTTTCATCTTCATAAATCAGGGAAGAAGGCAGAATGCCGACGCCGGCCGTATACATACCGCCTACCGTGATATTGCACATTGTCTCACTGTCGATTGCCATGCGAACCGCCTGACGCAGCGCATCATTGGCCAGCACACCATCAAAATTAATATAGGCAAAACCGCTTCTTAAGCTGGATGACTTTGACACATAATAAGCATCCGACGCTTCGAGGGTCGCCAGGTCGCTGGAGGTCGTCACATTCTCCGTCAGATCAATCAGACCGCTCATCAAAGAGAGCGCCTTGGTCGAATCGTCCTCAATAAAGGTCACATTCACCGTGCTGTACGGAACCTCACCGTTCCAGTAGTTCTCATTTGCTACCATGCTGCCGCTCTTCGTCGTCGCGTCAAAAGAGGAAAGCACATAGGGACCGGTTGCAATCACGGTAGTCGCATAGCCGCCCGCGTGATCCGCATCTGTAGTGTCGCCATATACATCAATAATTGAATAAAATGGGAAGCAAAGGGTCGCGGTCAGATCCGCTACAGCCGTATTCGTCACGATCGTCACCGTATTCGCGTCCGTGTCCGCCTCAATGCTCGCCATATCAATATAGCCCGCCGGAGTAGAACTGTAATCGTCACTGTTTGCGCAAACATAAAACAGACGGTTCAGAGAATCCGCCACTGCCTGCGCGTCGCAGACATCCCCATTTGAAAACAACACACCGTCACGGATGTGGAACGTCCAGGTCATTTTATCATCCGATACCTCATAGGTATCGCAGAGTAAAGGCTCTACACTCATATCATCATTAAACTTAAACAAACACTCCGTAATGCCCCAGCGCACGCCCTGCCATGCCGCATTCTGATACGCAGCCGGGTCAAACGAGGTCGAGTACACATAGCACCCGAAATTCAATGTATCCCCCGAAGCCGCCTCCGTAACAATTGGTGAAACACTTACCGCCATGGCAGCCGACAGCGCTGCTGCCGCTGAACCTCTCAAAAAATCTCTTCTGCTTATTCTTTTCATCTTTTCTTGCTCCTTTTTTCTATTCCTTCCGCAAGTTTGCAAATGCGTGATCCTCACAGACCACTCTTTTCTCACGCAGCCGCACAATAAAACGCCTTTTGCGGCCTTGCGCATCAATCTCTGGGATCCAGGACGTCCCGCAGACTGTCTCCTAAGAGGTTGAATACCACAACAGTAACAAGTATTGCCAGACCAGGGTAAAGCATCATCCAGGGTGCCGCCATCATATAGCTTCGCCCCTCGCTCAGCATCAGTCCCCATTCCGCCTGCGGCGCCTGCGCGCCAAAGCCCAGGAAAGAAAGCCCCGCCAGCTCCAGCATCATGCTGCCGATATCCGTGAATGCCGTCACCAGAAGGGTCGGCATCACATTCGGAAACAGGTAAACACTGAGAATATGGGAGGTGGTAGACCCGGTCACCCGCGCCGCCGCGATATAATCGCAGTTCTTAATCTTCAGCACCAGGCTGCGCGCCAGCCTCGCGTATTTGGTCCAGCTTACTGCGGTAATCGCGATCACCGCGTTGGTAATGCTCGCTCCCAGAATACCGGCAATCGCGATCGCCAGCACCATACCCGGAAACGAAATCATCATATCCGCGATGCGCATGATCACTGCGTCCACCCAGCCACCGAAATATCCGGCCAGGATGCCAAGCACCGAACCGACCACAAAGATACACGCCACGAGGATCAGTGCCGAGGACAGCGAAATCCTGCTGCCAAAAATCACTCTTGAAAATAAGTCTCTGCCCAGCTTGTCCGTACCGAACCAATGGGTGCTGCTCGGCGCCTGCAAGGCATCCGTCAGGATAGCCTCGTAAGGATCGTAGGGAGCAATTTTATCCGCAAAAATAGCTACGAGTGCGAGGGCAATTGCCAGTATGGCGAATACGGTAAATGATTTATGCTTTTTGATAAAATCCATTTTCTTTTGCATGCTTCCCTCTTTTCTCAACCCTGCTGCACACTGGGCGTACCAGTCGTTGTTTCACTTGTTTTCGCCGGCCGCGGCGCGAGCATATTCTTTTTCATCCGCGGATCTATCAAATTATAGGAAAGGTCAACCACCAGATTGACGACCATATAAATCAGGGCAATCCAGAGCACATAACCCTGTATCAGCGGATAGTCCATGGAGGAAATCGCTGACACCGCCAAGCTTCCCAGTCCCGGATAAGAAAAAATCACTTCCACTACCGCCGTGCCGCCGAGCAGGGAGCCAAGAGACAGTCCCAGCATCGTAATCAGCGGGAGCAGCGAATTTGGAAACACATGCATCCAGAGAATCTTGCTCTCCTTTATTCCGCGCGCCCGGGCGCCGGTCACATAATCCTGATTCAGCTCCTCCAGCACCGCTGTGCGCACCTGCCGCGCGTATTTTGAGGACATTGGAAAGGCCAGCGTCAGCGCCGGGAGGATCATCGGCTTTATGCCCGTGCCGATTGAAATCACCGGCAGCCATCCCAGCATCATACCGATATAATAGGCCAGCAGCAGGCCGACCCAGAAATTCGGCATCGACACGCCCAGGAAGGTATATCCCCGGACGATATAGTCAAGAACGCTTCCCTTATAAACCGCCGAAAGCATCCCCAGGGGAACCGCGATCACCAGCATCATCGCCAGTGAGAGCAACGTCAGCTTCAGCGTCGGCAGCAGCCGCGATGACAGAAGCGTCAGCACCGGCGTCTTCAGCGAATACGACGTGCCAAAATCCCCGTGCAGGCAGCCGGACAGCCAGTTCCAGTACTGCACCAGCAGCGGGTCATTCAGCCCCATCTCCTCTCTGGTCGCCTCCAGCACCGCCTCACTTGGTATCGTACCATTGACCGCGTACATCGACCGCACCGGGTCCCCCGGCGCCAGGTACGTCAGCGCAAATGTCAGAAAACTGATCCCTATCAGCACAATTACAATTTGCAGAAACCGTCCGCCGAGCTGTTTTTTGCTCATTGCATTTCCCTCCTCAACCTGTCCACATTTGGCACAGCAAAATACAGACAATAAATAATTGCCATATGGGAAACCTCAGAAATTTCCCATAATCGAGTAGGAGGCAGCCTTCTGACTCCTGCTCGCCGCGTGGGCCGGGTGCGACATGAGTTGCAAAGCACCTTACCCAGCCCTGTGCATAACAAAAAAAGCGCCCACTTATAGGCGCACTTCAAGACATGAATTTCATATTTTCTAAGTCTTTCCTATCCACCGTAAGAATAAACCAATCCTCAGACGCAAGCAGGTCTCCTGACTTAAGATCATCATCCTCTATCGCCTTCCCGCTCAACATTTGTCTCGCAGTGACATATTATAATAGAAGACTCCCTATCACAGTGACGGGATCGTACCGGATTTGCACCGGTTTCTCTTTTAATCCCCGATTAAGGGGAACATGCATCCTCTATTCAGTTTTAAAATATCTAAGCTCTTATCACTTTATCACTCTTGTCAGAATTTGTCTATAGCTTTTCACAAAAAATCTTTCATATTTTTAGGGTTGACAGTCTTGAACAACTACTTTTATAATATGCTCAAATCCACCGATTTGAATTTATCTTCATTTTAAAATGTCTAAAAAGTCATTGCATTCTGTGATGACTGATTTTCATGTATTTTACTAACATATACAACGATTCAAAACAGCAGACCACAAAGCCTGCTATGAACTGTTGCGAAACGTACATATGGAGGAATCTCAGTTATGAACGAGAACGATCTTCTGCGTGAAGAAGATAATTGTTGCTGTGGACATGACCACGAGCACGAAGAACATCATGACCATGACGAGCACGATGCGTGCGGCTGCGGACACGACCACGAGCATGAAGAGCATCATCATGATCATGACGAGCACGATGCGTGCGGCTGCGGGCATGATCATGGACATGAAGAGCATCATCATGACCATGACGAACATGACGAGTGCGGCTGCGGACACGACCACGGACACGAAGAGCATCACCACCACGATCACGATGAATGCGGATGTGGACATGACCACGGACATGAGGAGCATCATCACCACGAACATCACCATGTCGAAGGGCATCCCGACGACTGCGATTGTGAGCTCTGCCACCCGCATGAGGATTATTGCGACGTCTGCGGACAGAGCCTTGAAAACTGCACCTGCACGATGCCGGATGAAAACTGTGTAAAAAAGGTTTATATTCTGGAAAACTTGGGCTGCGCGAACTGTGCCGCCAAGATGGAGAAAAAAATCAAAGAACTTCCCGGCGTGACCTATGCGACAATTACCTACACGACGAAACAGCTGCGTCTCTCTGCACAGGATCCGGATGCGCTGCTGCCGCAGATCCAGTCAATCTGTACAGCGATTGAATCTGAAGTGAAGGTAGTGCCGCGCACGAAATCCCCCGGCTCTCTTGTCACACGAACCTACACGGTCGAAAACTTAGGCTGCGCCAACTGCGCGGCGAAAATGGAAAGACGAATCAATGAACTCGACGGCATCACGACCGCAACGCTCACGTTCGCGACGAAGCAGCTGCGCGTGACCGGAAAGAATCCGGACGGCCTGTTTGAAGAAATGCAAAAGATCTGTTCGGCAATTGAGGCTCCGGTGAAGCTGGTTCCGAAGGATACCCGCCCGAAGAGCAAGGATACCTTAAACGTCAATGAAATCCTGCCGGAAGCCCGCCAGCTTGAACCGCCAATCCAGCTTTCTGACAATATGAAGACCCTGCTCGGCATCGGGCTTGGCGCAGTCCTGTTTATCGCCGGGGAAATACTGGAGCATCAGGGCATGGATACGGCCTCTCTGCTCGTTCTTCTGGTCGGCTATATCGTTCTTGGCGGGCGCATCGTACTAACTGCAGTGAAAAACCTGATGAAGGGACAGATTTTTGACGAAAACTTCCTGATGAGCATCGCCACCCTCGGCGCCTTTGCGATCCGTGAATATCCGGAAGCAGTCGGCGTCATGCTTTTCTACCGCATTGGCGAGTATTTTGAACACATCGCGGTCGAAAAGAGCCGCGGGCAGATCATGGACGCCGTCGATATGCGTCCGGAAACCGTCAATCTCGTCGTTGGCGAGGATATCCGTGTGATTGCCGCGGAAGAAGCGAATGTCGGCGATATCCTGCTGATCCGTCCAGGCGACCGTATTCCGCTCGACGGTGTGATTGTAGAAGGCGAAAGCCGTCTCGACACCTCGCCTGTGACCGGCGAGCCTGTCCCGGTAAAGGCCGGCTACGGAGATGAGGTCGTTTCCGGCTGTGTCAATACATCCGGACTTCTGAAAATCCGCGTGGAAAAAGTTCTGGAAGAATCCATGGTCACCCGCATCCTGGATTCCGTAGAAAACGCAGCAGCCAGCAAACCGAAAATTGACCGCTTCATCACCCGTTTTGCGAGAATTTATACCCCCGTTGTCGTGATTCTTGCGGCAGCTACGGCAATCCTTCCGTCCCTCGTGACCGGAAACTGGTATTACTATGTCTACACGGCGCTGACCTTCCTTGTCATGAGCTGTCCGTGCGCCCTTGTCCTCAGTGTACCTCTGGCGTTCTTCTCCGGTATCGGAGCCGGTTCCAAGCGCGGCATCCTTTTCAAAGGCGGCGTCGCTCTGGAAGCCATGAAAAATGTAGACGCGGTCATCATGGACAAGACCGGCACCATCACTAAAGGCAACTTTGTTGTACAGCGCGCCGTACCGGCGGCCGCAGGCGTTACTCCGGAAGAGCTGCTCTCCCTTGGCGCCAGCTGTGAACAGAGCAGCACCCACCCAATCGGCGTCAGCATCATCGCTGCGGCAGACGAACAAAAGGTTCGCTACGCGCGTCCGACAAAGGTAGAAGAAATCGCAGGTCACGGAATCCGCGCGATTGTTCCGAATCGCAAAAACCAGGAAGAGACTTCCGGTTCAAATGCCGCCGCCAGCACCATCCTCTGCGGCAACCGCAAGCTGATGGAGAAATATGGCGTTTCTCTTGAAAACTACCAGAAAAACGGCTTCGGAACAGAGGTCCTCGTCGCGAAGGACGGCGTCTTCCTCGGCCATCTGGTAATCTCCGACACCGTCAAGGAGGATGCAAAATCCGCAATTTCCCAGATTAAAAACCTCGGCATCGCCACCGTCATGCTGACCGGCGATGCGGAAGACAGTGCACAGGCTGTCGCGGACGCAACCGGCATTGACGAGGTACACGCAAAGCTGCTCCCGCAGGACAAGCTTACAGAACTGATTCAGGTGCGGAACGCGCACGGCTCTGTCATGTTTGTCGGCGACGGTATCAACGACGCACCGGTACTAGCGGGTGCGGATGTCGGAGCGGCCATGGGCAGCGGCGCAGACGCGGCCATCGAAGCGGCGGACGTCGTCTTCATGACCTCCAGCATGGAAGCCATCCCGCAGTCCCTCGCTATCGCGCGGGCGACCAACAATATCGCGTGGCAGAATGTCATCTTCGCCCTGATCATCAAGGTGCTTGTCATGATCCTCGGCCTGTGCGGCTTTGCCTCCATGTGGATGGCTGTATTCGCGGACACCGGCGTCGCCATGCTCTGCGTGCTGAATTCGATACGGGTATTATATAAAAAGAAGATATAATATACCTCTTCCTGCAGTCTGTGCAGCGAATAGAAAGACCTGTGCCAAATAGTTGCGATTTAATTTTATTTTGTACTACCATCCTCCCAAAAAATGTGTTACTTTATACTCAACATTTTTTGGGAGGTATTTTTCTATGAATCGCGATTTAAAATCTCTGGTCAGTCAGATGACGCTCGAAGAAAAAGCCGGTATGTGCTCCGGCTTGGATTTCTGGCATTTGAAAAGTGTAGAACGCCTCGGCATCCCGGATGTGATGGTCAGCGATGGCCCGCACGGACTGCGCAAGCAGGATGAAGAGGCAGACCACCTTGGCATCAACGAAAGTATCAAAGCGGTCTGCTTTCCCGCAGGTGTCTTAAGCGCCTGCTCGTTTGACCGCGATTTGATGCGCACCTTAGGCGACGCTCTTGGCAAAGAGGCGCAGGCAACCAACGTGTCCGTCGTGCTCGGTCCGGCCGTTAATATCAAACGCTCTCCGCTTTGCGGGCGCAATTTTGAGTATTATTCCGAAGATCCGTACCTGGCGGGCGAAGCTGCGGCTGCCTTTATCGAGGGGGTACAGGCACACCATGTCGGCACCTCGATCAAGCATTTTGCCGCCAACAGCCAGGAGCTGAACCGCATGAGCGCTTCCTCCAATGTAGACGAGCGCACCCTGCGTGAGATTTATCTCCCCGCATTTGAGACGGCGGTAAAAAAAGCACAGCCCTATACGGTGATGTGTTCGTACAACCGTCTGAACGGCACCTACGCCTCCGAGCACCCGTGGCTGCTCACGGATGTACTCCGGAAAGAATGGGGCTTTGAAGGCTATGTCATGTCTGACTGGGGCGCGGTCGATAACCGTGTAGACGGCCTGAAGGCCGGGCTGGATCTGGAAATGCCTTCCTCCGGCGGCGCAACAGACGCCGAAATCGTACAGGCAGTACAGAATGGTACTCTGGATGAAGCTGTACTCGACCAGGCGGTAGAACGCATTTTAAGAATCATCTTCCTCTACGCGGATAACCGCGAAAAGCAGGAATTTACAATGGAGGCAGATCACGCGCTTGCCCGCCGAATCGCGGCAGAATCCATGGTTCTGCTCAAAAACGAAAACATTCTTCCTTTAAAGGAAGAAGAAAACATCGTATTCATCGGCGAATTTGCCGCAAAACCGCGCTTTCAGGGCGGCGGAAGCTCCCATATCAACTGTTTCCGCATCGACAGTGCCCTCGATGAAGTAAAAGGTTGCAATAATATTTCCTACGCGAAGGGTTTCCTGGCAGATTCGGATGTTTATGACGAGTCTCTGGCCGCAGAAGCCATCCAGGCCGCTAAAAGCGCCGACAAGGCCGTTATTTTTGCCGGACTGCCGGACAGCTTCGAGTCGGAAGGATACGACCGCAGCCATATGCGGCTCCCAGACTGCCAGAACCGCCTGATTGAGGAAATTCTGAAAGTACAGAAGGATGTCATTGTCGTCCTGCACAACGGCTCCCCGGTAGAGCTGCCGTGGGCCAACAAAGTAAAAGGAATTCTGGAAGCGTACCTGGGCGGCCAGGCAGCAGGCGGCGCGGTCACAGATATTCTCTTTGGAAAAATCAATCCATCCGGTAAGCTTGCGGAAACCTTCCCGTACCGTCTGGAGGACAATCCTTCTTACCTTACCTTCGGCGACCCGAAAGAAGTAGACTATACCGAAGGCATTTACGTCGGCTACCGCTACTACGATGCGAAAAATATGCCGGTCGCCTTTCCATTTGGCTACGGGCTTTCCTATACGACCTTCGCATACAGCAATCTGCGCCTTGACCAGGATATCATGACAGAAAAGGATACCGTCATCGCTTCCGTAGACGTTACAAATACGGGCGACCGTTTTGGCAAAGAAATCATCCAGCTCTATATTGCCGATAAGACTGGCGCTGCCCGCAGACCGCTGCGAGAACTGAAGGGTTATGAAAAAGTGGCGCTGCAGCCTGGCGAGATGAAAACAGTCACCATGGCCATCGACTACCGCAGCCTCGCGTGGTACAGCACCCAGCTGCACGACTGGTACGCGGCTTCCGGCGAATACGAAGTGCTCATCGGTGCTTCTTCACGGGACATTCGCCTGCGTGCGGCATTGCGCCTGAATAACAGCCAGCTCCTGCCCCTGCATGTGACAAAGAACACCACCATGGGAGAGCTCCTGGCGGATCCGCGCACCGCCTCCTTTATTAAGGAATGGCAGCAAAAATTGCTCTCCGTATTCGCGCCGCCGGAAGAAGTGGAAAAGGCAGAAGAACCATCCGCATCCGAAGAAGCTGTTTCTGACGAGATGAACAATGCCATGATGTACTCCATGCCTCTGCGAAATCTCGTCACATTCGGCACCTGCACACCGGCACAGCTGGAGGAACTGATCCGTGCATTAAACGAAACATTATAATTTATCATTTTTCATACATGGGTGCGGCAGGAAAGCCTTTTGCAGCTTTTCTGTCCGCGCCCCGACAGGTCTTTTCACTTTTCTTACACAAAATCTTCAATAATTGAAAACACTACCCCCTTGTCTAGTTCAAAAAAAAGTGATACAATCTCAAAGATTTTAACAATTCGTAATATTTATAGGAAACGACATTCGTCGTTTCCCTTTGCGCAGGAGAACCATATGAACTATCTGGACAAACTGGAAGCGGAAGCTATCTATATTATGCGGGAAGTCGTCGCGGAATGTGAGAAGCCAGTCATGCTCTATTCCATCGGCAAGGATTCCTCCGTGATGCTGCATCTCGCCCTGAAGGCGTTTTATCCGGAAAAACCGCCTTTTCCGTTTCTGCATGTAAATACGACGTGGAAATTTAAGGAAATGATCGAATTCCGGGACAAGATTGCGAAAAAATACGACCTTGAGATGATCGAATATATCAACCAGGAAGGACTCGCGCAGGGGATCAATCCCTTTGACCATGGCTCCGCCTACACGGATATCATGAAAACACAGGCGCTCAAACAGGCTCTTAATAAATACGGCTTTACCGCTGCCTTTGGCGGCGGCCGCCGTGATGAAGAAAAAAGCCGCGCAAAGGAGCGTATTTTTTCCTTCCGCAATGCGGATCACGTCTGGGATCCGAAAAATCAGCGGCCGGAAATGTGGAAGCTCTTCAATACAGAGATCAACAAAGGCGAAAGCATCCGCGTTTTTCCGATCTCAAACTGGACGGAAAAAGACATCTGGCAGTATATCAAACGTGAGAATATTGAGATTGTGCCGCTTTATTACGCGGCAGTCCGGCCGGTTGTTGAGCGGGACGGCAATCTGATTATGGTTGACGACGACCGTATGCGGCTCAAGCCGGGCGAACAGCCGATGATGAAAAAAGTACGGTTCCGCACACTGGGCTGCTATCCTCTTTCCGGCGGTGTGGAATCCGAAGCGGATACGATTGACGGAATTATTGAAGAAACCTTAAGCGCCGTATCCTCGGAGCGAACCAGCAGGGTGATTGATAAGGACGGCGGCGCGGCCAGCATGGAAAAACGGAAGCGGGAGGGATATTTCTAATGGATTCTTTATTAAAATTCATCACCTGCGGGAGCGTGGACGACGGAAAATCCACCCTGATCGGTCATATGCTCTACGACGCAAAGCTTTTGTTTGCTGACCAGAAAGACGCCCTTGAGCTGGAGTCACGCGTCGGCTCCAATGATGGAAATATTGACTACAGTCTGCTCCTTGACGGACTGATGGCGGAGCGCGAGCAGGGCATTACCATTGATGTAGCATACCGTTATTTTACGACTGAACGCCGTTCCTTTATTGTCGCAGACACGCCGGGACACGAAGAATACACGCGCAATATGGCTGTAGGCGCGTCCTTTGCCGACCTCGCTGTCATCCTGGTTGACGCCAGTCAGGGCGTGCTGACGCAGACGAGACGCCACACGCGCATCTGCTCTCTGATGGGCATCCAACATGTCGTATTTGCAGTCAACAAGATGGATCTGATTGATTACAGCCAGGAGCGTTTTAAGAAAATTCAGAAAGAGATCCGCATTCTGCTGGCAGAGTTTGATCACCGGAGTGTAAAAATCATCCCGGTTTCCGCCACCAACGGCGACAACATCACGAAAAAATCCGCGAAGATGCCCTGGTACAAAGGGCCGACGCTTCTGCGCTACCTGGAAACCGTCGATGTCAGTGAAAAACCGACCGATGCGGAATTCTCCATGCCGGTGCAGCGCGTCTGCCGTCCGAACCGAAGCTTCCGCGGCTTCCAGGGGCAGATTGAGAGTGGCAGTATCTCTGTGGGAGATACCGTGACCGTCCTGCCAAGCCACGAAACCTCTACCGTGAAAGCGATTCTGGAGGGCAATCAGTCCGTACACGACTCCAGCGTCGGCCATCCGGTCACAATCCAGCTCGACACCGAGATTGACGTCTCCCGCGGCTGTGTGCTGACCAGAGATCCTGACCTGTATATCAATACCATGTTTTCCGCCACCCTGCTGTGGATGGACGACACCAAGCTGGTTGAGGGCAAGAACTACCTGCTCAAATCCGGCACACAGAAAATCCCCGCTACGGTGCTCCACATCCGTCACAAAATCGATGTGAATACCGGCCGCGAGGTACCCGCGAAGGAAATCTATAAAAACGAGATCACCCAGTGCGACATCTCGGTATCCACGAACCTGGTATTTGACCTTTTCGAGCACAACAAAACGCTCGGTTCCCTGATCCTGATCGACCGCATCAGCCACGCGACAGCGGCCTGCGGCGTGATTACGCAGTCCATCAGCCGAAGCAACGACCTCACCTGGCATACCATGGACATCACCAGGGAATTCCGTGAGAACCAGCTCGACCAGAAAGCCAGCACGATCTGGTTCACCGGTCTGTCCGGCTCCGGAAAGTCCACCCTCGCCAACGCGCTGGAAAAACGCCTGGTCTCCATGGGCAAGCACACCATGCTGCTCGACGGCGACAACATCCGTCTGGGCCTGAACAAAAACCTCGGCTTCTCCGAGGCTGACCGCATCGAGAACATCCGCCGCATCGCGGAGGTCTCCAAGCTAATGAACGACGCCGGACTCATTGTCCTGACCTCCTTCATCTCGCCGTTTGTCCGCGACCGCCGGAAAGCAAAAGAAATCATCGGCGACGGCTTCGTCGAGGTGTATGTCAATACGCCGATCGAGGAATGTGAGCGCCGTGATGTGAAGGGTCTGTATGCTGCCGCACGCGAGGGCAGAATCGAGCATTTTACCGGCATCACCAGCCCCTATGAGAAGCCTCAGAAGCCGGACATTCAGATTGACACCACCAACCGCAGTGTCGAGGAATGTGTAGATCTGCTGATGGAATACCTGGAGCCGCGGCTGTAAATCACGGCCGCAGCTCCATATCCACCCGAATATCATTTCCTTTTACCTGTACCATGGCGCAGCTTCCGGTCACCAACGGCATTGACGGTGGAAGATGGCCGAGATCCGCGTCCATAATCACCGGCACACCTTTTCGTGCAGCCACATCAAGCACCGCCTGGTATCGATCCAGATTCATCATCGGCTCCAGCCCGCTAAGAGGACGCCCGATCAGGAATCCTTTTACATAACGGAACCAGCCCGCGTGCTCCATCTGCCACATCGCGCGGCGGATGCCAAACACATTCAAATCACAGGCTTCCAGAAACCAGAGAATCCCATCATCCTTATATTTCTCCACAAAATCACCCGTGCGGTCATAACAGGTGCCAAGCAGATTCACCAGACAATCCATGCACCCGCCGAGCAGGCGGCCGGAAAACACCGTCTCCGGTATCTCTTTCCCGGACAGAAGCGGATAGCTGCCCGAAACAGCGGCTGTTTTGCCGTCATAATATTTTAAAACCTTTCGTTCCGTGAGATTGTAGGACGCAAGCGGATTCTCTTCATCTTTCTTTCCTTCAATCTCCCATTTGGGGTAACCCTGAACATGGAATACTGGAAATCTGCTGCCCTCGCTCTGTCCGCTTCCGGTCAGGATCGCAAATGCGTCTTTCAAAGACGGGTGCAGCGGCTTCATGCCAAAGGACGGCGCGCATGGTCCGTAGATGGATGCCTTATCGCAGAGCGTCGCCAGCAGGTAGGTCATATTCGTATTATCAGAAAACCCCATATACCATTTTGCCGGTGCCTCCGCAATCTTCTCCCAGTCCACATAATCCAGGATCTCACACATCAGTTCCCCGCCGCCGCAGGAAATCAGGCAGTCATTGTCTTCTTTCAGATAATACCCGGTCAACTCCTGCCCGCACCGCTCGGGCGTATTGCTGATCCCGACACCCTTTCCCTCATAACAGTTTGGTCCCAGATCCAGCCGATAGCCCTGCCGCTTCCATCGGCGCTGCGCGTTTTCAAACGCTGACTTATAAGGATCGATATTGCATCCAAAGGAGGGAGCTACAAAGCCAATCGTCCCGTTTTTCTGCAGAAATTTACCGTATTTCATTATCCGCCACTCTCCATTCTTAAATTGTTCTGAATTTTTCCTTTCAGTTATAAATCATTGTTTCCGTTTCACACCAACAAAAACAGAAGCAGTAACTCATGGTGCTCTGCATCAGTGTAATAGTTATATAGTACACTATATCTTTATGTCTGTCAAAAAGAACTATGCAGCTGTTCTGAACTTTTACAAAATTATCATTTGCAATTTACGGGTTTATATGATACGATAACAGCCAAAGAATACTACGTGAAACTGATACCACCATTGATTCAGAGAAGGAGTTTTTTCAAATGGCGAAGATATTTAATGTGAACGGGGTATGCCTGCCGGAACGACACTACATGGTAGATCTCACATCCCGGCTGAAAACTATAAAAAATATGGTAGATGCTGGAAATTATTTTACAATCAACCGGGGGCGGCAGTACGGGAAGACCACAACGATAAACGCACTCGCTGATTATCTGAAAAAAGACTATACCGTAATAAACATGGATTTTCAGACACTAGATACCTATTCATTCGAAAATGTAGAAAACTTTGTGGCAGCTTTCGCCGGTGAAATACTGGATCTTGTAGATGAATTTCCAGAAGGAATTGAGGAGAATCTCTCTGCCTTTGAAGAAAAAAGAGCGAATTTCAATTCCCTCCATGCCCTTTTTAAGGTGATAAAAGACTGGTGCAAAAAAGCAGCCAAACCTCTTGTTCTGATTATAGACGAGGTTGACTCCGCTTCAAACAACCAAGTCTTTATTGACTTTCTCGCTCAGCTGCGGGCGTATTACCTGAAGCGTTCACGCGTCTCGGCGATTCACTCGGTCATTCTCGCAGGAGTATACGATATCCGGAGTATCCGGAAAAAGCTTCGTCCTGATCAGGAACATCAAGAAAACAGCCCCTGGAACATTGCGGCTGATTTTGATGTAGACATGAGTTTTTCCACGTCCGATATCACAGGTATGTTATCGGAATATGAAAAGGATTACCATACCGGAATGAATCTCAGCGAAATAGCGGAATTAATTTACACTTACACCTCCGGCTATCCGGTTCTGGTTTCACGCCTCTGCAAGCTTTTGGATGAGAAAATTGCCGGTACCACCTCGTTTCCAGACAAAAGCAGTGCATGGAGCAAAGATGGCTTCAACGAAGCTTTAAAGAAAATCATAAAAGAAGATAACCCACTTTATGAGTCCATGCTTGGAAAGCTGCGGTTATATCCGGAATTAAAAGCTTTTTTACAGGAACTGCTTTTCAACGGCATCCCGATTCCCTATGTTGCGACAGCCCCCTACATCAAAGATGCCGCTATGTTTGGATTTATCCGTAATGTAAATGAAACTGCCGTCATCTCGAACCGCATTTTTGAGACAGTCCTCTATAATACATTTATTGCGGAAGAATTTGCAGGAAACGAACTGTATGCTGTCGGCTCCAAAGAACGGAATCAGTTTATTGTCGGCGGACACCTTGATATCCGGCGGATTCTCGAAAAATTTATCGAGACATTTGATGAACTTTACGGGGAAGAAGATGAGAAATTCCTCGAGAAAATCGGACGAAAATACTTCCTTCTGTTTTTAAAACCCATCATCAACGGAATTGGGAACTACAGCATTGAACCGCAGACCCGGAACGGCGATCGAATGGATCTTGTCATCTATTATCAGGGCGAGCAGAACATCCTTGAACTTAAGCTCTGGCATGGAGACGCATATAACAGCCGTGGAGAAGCGCAGCTTTCCGGTTATCTGGATTACTTCCATATGAAAAAGGGCTATATGCTCAGTTTCAACTTCAACAAAAACAAAACGCGCGGCATCAAAGAAATTGTTCTTGGAGATAAGCTTCTCATCGAAGCAGTCGTATAAATAAGGAGGAATACCAATACAATATGGAAGAGAACGCACTGATAAAGCTGGATGATGAATACGTAGAGAAGATGTTTCTCGGTCAGACGGACAATCCGATTGCCATGTCCGGTCTTTCGCTCACACAGGTAGAGCAGATCATCGACCAGATGGTAGAATACAAAAAGCTGCGAATGATGTATACCTGCGCACTCAAGGAAATTCGGACGAAATTCGATGTGCTCAATACCGAATTCAGCGTCCGTTACCAACGCAATCCGATCAATTTTATTACCATGAGAGTGAAGAGTACGCACAGTATTTTTGAAAAAATGCGGCGGCAGGATCAGAAGCTTTCGATGAAATATCTGATAGAAAATATCAACGACATCGCCGGAATCCGTGTGATCTGCTCTTACGTAGATGATATTTATCTGCTGGCACAGGCTCTGATTGCACAGGATGATATCCATCTGATACGAGAAAAAGACTATATCTCAAACCCGAAGCCAAACGGATATCGAAGTCTGCACCTGATCGTCAGCGTGCCGGTCTTTTTTACTGATCAGAAAAAGGATATGAAGGTAGAGGTACAGATCCGCACAATCGCCATGGACTTCTGGGCGAGCCTGGAGCACGAAATGAAATACAAAAAGGAAATCCCCAACCAGCAGGTGATTGCAGATCGCCTGAAAAACTGCGCGGACGTGATTTCAGAGACGGACATGACCATGCTGGACCTCCGCAGGGAGATCGAGGCTGCGGGAAATATGGAAAAGGAAAACGATACGGAACAGCTGGAAATTGAGTCGCTTCTGGAAAAAATCAAGCGGCTGGATGATCCAATACTCTGAGCGCTTGATTTTATAATGCTTTACAAATACGAGCAAAATCCCCGATTTTCAACAACCGGGGATTTTTATGCGATTGATTGAAAAAAGCTGCGTTATGTTATTGACTCGCAATAACTGCACATAAAAGAAAGATTTTCTAAAAAATGG
>JAJPWX010000058.1 GCA_021205755.1 Lachnospiraceae bacterium
ACCGAGTTGGGATGGGGCAGCTTCACAATTACATTTGAATAAACATGGGAGATACCTAGGATGAAAAAGAAATATTTTTTTACATGTATACTTGTCCTGTTCCTGATTTCATGCTTACCCGGCTGTGGAAAAGCCCCGGAAGATACAAGTATTACAACAGAAGCTTCTGCGAGCGAGGTGGATACGGCAGCTCTGCTCTCCCAGCTCCCGGAGCATGTAACAAAGGAAATAACGGTGGAAAACGAAACGCAGAAAATTGACGCAGACGTCATTTGCACAAATGAGGATGACATCAGGGAAGGAACCTTTCAGGAACGGGAGTTTTCAGAGGAAGAGGTAAGGGAAGCAGTAACAGCAAGCGGATTTCAGGTGGCAGACGAGTCAATTGCGCTGAGTATATACGGTTCCTATCTATCCTGGCAGGATCTGGATCAGGATAAGGGCGGCGAGATCGAAGAATCAGAAGAATCCATATCCTCCCTGACAGATTCCTGTAAAAGCAGGATTGAAGCACTCCTGTCGCAGCTGAATGTGAATCAGGAAATCGTTTCCTGTGAATATGGGACGCGTGGTGGGAGTGAAGTTTTCAGCTACGAAACATCCGGTTTTTATAATGGGATACCATTTGAATGGACTGACAGCACAATTGCCTTTTCCGGATCCGGTGAAATGATAGACGGCAGCCTGGCAAGCTTCTGTATCGTAGCAGATTATTCCGTGGCAAATGAAACGACAGCTGCCCTTCTCCCCTTTGATTCCATCCTGGATCGTTTCGCAGCATTGCTGGAGAATGGAACCATTTCATGTGTATCCAGCGGACAGCCTGTGGAAACAATAAAGCTTTGTTATATGCTGGAAAAAACAGACGACTCTTACCAGTTTTATCCGGTGTGGAATTTTGAAGTTGAATATACCGCCGACTGGCTGAAAGGAAGCTTTTTGGCAGAAGCGACCAGATACGTGGTGCTGGATGCAAGAACTGGAGAACTGATCGATTACAATGACGGAGGCGCATGACGATGGAGTTAAAAAAATCTGTTTTCAATTTAAAAATGCTGTTTTCCGTGCTCTGTGCTTTTCTGATTTTGATGAGTCCGCTGATCCTTGAAAATCCCTGGAGTCAGATGAAACGGCTGGATGTCTTATATTGGATCACGCTTCCTATGGCCACGTCTGGTTTTACACCGTTTGCCTGCGTATTCCCTGTGATCCCGCATGGCCTGCAGTTTGTTGACGAGTATAATTCCGGGTACATAAAGTCCCTGCTTCCGAGATCCGGGAGACAAAACTATATAAAAAACAAGCTGGTCAGCAGCGCTCTCTCAGGCGGATGCGTGACAGCACTTGCATTTGCGCTTGTATTTTTGATCTGTGCGATTGGAGGATGTGCGACATCAGCTGAAAGCTTATCTGAATTTTATGCCGGGACAGTTTGGAAGCCTTATGCTCTTATCTGGGGCGGCAAGCTGGTCCTTCTGATGAAGCTGACGCTCGCGTTTGCCCATGGAATGGTCTGGGGACTGGCCGCATTACTGGTATCGTGCATCTATACAAGCCGATACGCGGCGCTCATGATACCGTTTGTGATCTATCAGATCGCATGGCATCTGCTTCAGGGAAAAGCGTACAATCCAGTCTACCTTCTGCGGGGAGACTGGGCAGGCTATTCTTTCTGGTTTGAACCTTTACTGATTCAGGCTGCCGTTGTTGTTGTGTTTTCCCTGATCACTGTGATTTGCATGAGGAGAAAGATCAATGAAATATAAAAAAGGTATCCTTTTAGCGCTGAGTGTCTGCCGGGAACAGTTACGTTCGGAAGCCGGAAACACGCGGGTATACCTGGGTTATCTGCTGGGAATCTGCATGGCACTGCTGAAAACCTGTGATTATCTGCGGTACTGCAATGGCAGCTCCATTCAGATGTTTGAGCCCTTTATCCTGATCCTGAATGATTATACCTACAGTGTTTTTATCATGCTTGGCCTGTTGCTTATTGTGGTGGACTCCCCGTTTATCGATGGGCATTCCATCTATATCGTGGTGCGCAGCAGCCGCAGAAACTGGTATGCAGGAATCATGTTTTCTATCCTGCTGCAGACCGTTTTTTACTATGGAATCATTTTTTTGTCAACGGCTCTGTTTTCCATCCGAACTGCCTATGTACAAAATAGTTGGAGTCAAAGCCTTTATGTACTGGGAACCTTCCAGCCTGCCAGCGCTCTGGAGGAATATGGTCTTTCCTTTAGCGGAAAAGATATTCTGGCGTATCTGACACCAGGATGCACTTTTTCCCTCACTTTTCTGCTAAATGCACTTTATAGTATGTTTCTGATCTATGCGGCATTTCTGATTAATCTGAATGGAAGATGGATACTTGGAAATGTGGTGGCAATTCTCATCCATCTTACAGGAACCGTCCTGGTCAAAAGCGCCTACTCGCTGCTGATTGGAAAATACTCTTTGCTGGCTCATTCTCAGCTGGTGCTGCACCACATCACAGATGCTGGAGTCACGGATTTATACAAGTCCCTCCTTCTTTTTGGAGGGCTGCTGCTCATTGAATTCGTACTGGGAACCTTTCTGATAAAAAAGGCCGATTTCATAATTGCAAGGGGAGACAAGGAAACATGAGAAAGGCAGCTTTTATGATTTGCAATCTTGGAATATGGATTATTTGTATTCTCCTGCTGCTTTTTTCTATGGGAAAATCAAACCAGTCTGCATACGAAATTCTGTCTGGCATAGAGGTCTCCTCTGTACGAGGTTCCGCCGATTATAAAGCAATCAGCCAATGGATTTGTCTTGCACTTCCCTTGTATCTGACGGCAGGATTCTGGCTATATCAGCATCAGTCGGTCGGAAAGTATTTACTGATCCGCTGCCATAATTACCAGCGATGGTGTGTCCGTATGGCTGCAGGAATTATTTGCCAGATCGTGGGATATTACATGGTCTGGGGCGCGATTCTGGCTGCTGCTTCCAACCTCTGCGCAACAGCTATCTGGAAGTGTCTGATATTTCGAATCGTCTGCACAGTTCCTGTTGGAATGCTGTTGCTTATCATCTGGGAGTTTACAGAAAACGCCGGAAGTATGCTTATAGTGATATTTCTAGAATTTGCAGTAATCGCATCCAGTTATCTCGCGTCATTAAAAGTCCAGAGAACTATTTTACGCTTCACTGGAATGTACCGGTATGTCACCGGATTAAAGGAATACTTGTTTATCCTCGCTGCGGAACTATTGGGCAGTATTTTGATGTTTATTTTATTGCAGCGATTCCGAAGAGCGTTGAAATGAAAAAAGTGAATTGTTAGATTTTCTCAACTGAGGTTGGAAAAGGAAGGGAGAAGTAGAGGTACATGGAATATAGTATCATAGTCGAAAACGTTTCAAAATCCTACCGGGAACAACAGGTGCTGGATCAGGTATCGTTAAATTGTCAGCCCGGTAAAATATATGGAATCGTAGGAAAAAACGGTTCCGGAAAGACGGTTCTCTTTAAAATCATATCCGGACTGGCAAAACCGGACAGTGGTACAGTGATGGTTGAAAACGAACGAATCGGAGTCGATGCTGATTTTCCGGAAAGTCTCGGCCTCATTATCGAGAATCCGGGCTTTTTGTTTACAAGCTCCGGATTCAACAACCTGAAATATATGGCAAGCATTCGAAAAAAAATCGGAGATGACGAAATCAAAAATACTATGGCAAAAGTCGGGTTAGACTGGAAGTCAAAAAAGTGGGTTGGGCGGTATTCTCTCGGGATGCGGCAGCGCCTGGGAATCGCGCAGGCGATCATGGAAAATCCGGATATTATCATACTGGACGAACCGATGAATGGACTGGACAGTGCAGGAGTCGAAGAAATTCGTAAATTGTTGCTGGATATGAAACAAAGAGGAAAAACAATCCTTCTTGCAAGCCATAATAAAGAAGATATTGATCAACTGTGTGATGAAGTATACAGGATGGAAAGTGGAAAGCTGCGAAAGGAAGAACAACAATATGACGATATCTTTCACTATGCTCCGATGTAGACGCTATACATTTGGGTTTGATGCGCAGGGGGCGCATATGGAAGTTTTCCAGCTAGCTCTGAATGCGGTCTGCGCTTCTACACTCCGTTTCGGTCGTTGAATATCCCGTCCGCTTTGTGGACGGGATGCCACCCGGCGAGGGCCTGCATCCGCGATTATCTGCGAAAATCGGGACATAAAACGGTCCTGCATGCCGGTGGCATGCGTTTAGGACGGACCGGAGCGAAGCGTAGATGCCACTGGCATGCAGCAACCGCGCACTGCAAACCGCCTCCTACTCGATTATAAACACAGCACTTCCAGAATGGCCTGGGCAATTTGTCCCAGGCCAAAATAAAACAAGTGGTTCTTCTGCTGGCGGAATGAAACTGAACGTTTATGCTTGAGATACCTTATTAAATCTAACCTGATTCCGTGAGGTTCAGTGGTCTTAATCAACAGAAAAGCTGATAAATCCA
>JAJPWX010000110.1 GCA_021205755.1 Lachnospiraceae bacterium
GGGTTTTGTTGCAAGCAAAAACCTTACATATTTCTGGTCGTACCTCGTATATTCTACATTTCTCATTTGACTTTCTCGTATCGAGAAACGGACATGTAAGATCGAACAACACCTCTGATAGTGGAACCATATTGTTGCATTCCTTAATATCATTTGCTTTAATATACTGGTGAATCGCCCTTATCTCTTTCTTACTCAACGGCAGGTAATTTCCGCAGCATTCGCCGCATTGACAGCACTCACCATTGATAGTGTTGTCGCAGACCGTACTGCTTGCCGCGGATTCGATAAATTCCATGAGCGATATGATAGCCACAATAAAAGCCTCCTTTATTTCCTGCTAATCTCCGATGTCCTCTTCGGTATTTTACCAACATGTTTTCCCTTCCCCATTGTAAACATATTGAAAATCTTCTACCTCAGCTCTGCTTATTTCCCGGTCAATGTTGCATTCTCTTCCTTCGAAGTCTCTGCCGTCCAGATCAATTTCTCCGCTGTTGCTGAGTTCTTCGGCTCTTTCATACGCTTCATCCTTATTTTCTGCCCATATCACTATATTCCGGCGGTATACTTCTGTTACTTCCACTTTGAATGGCTTCTGTTCTGGTTTTTCTTTCCTGGAAGTAAAATCAAACCCAATCTTTTGGGTGGGATCATCTAAATCTATATCTTCATAAATATTTGTCACAATTTTTCCATCACGGGGAGAGAATTCCGTCATATTCAGAACGATATCTTCTTCGCTTCCATCTGTGAGGCTTACCCATATCCCCGGATAGCTTCCGCCTTCATCTTTTGCCTCGACTTTTATCTGTCCTACGGGAGTGTCAACGCAAAACTCTTTGTAATCCTTTTTCATATAGCACCATCCCTTCCTATGATTGATAATATGGTTCCATAAGCTTCTTCAGCCGTTTGGAATCCCCTTGGGCTATCTTTCCTTTTCAATGTCCAACTTTCCAATAACCCAGCTCTGTATCCATATGTCATCCGTCCAAAGGATACGCTTATTTGGGGATGATTCTGGTCTGGAACCTTTAGGTTTACCAGATCTCTCCCTTTCGCAATCTGAAAAGGTATTCCAGCCCGTTTAAGCAAGTGGGTCAATCGTTCAAATTCAACCGCTTTTACGTTCCCTTCCACTACATATTCATCCATTTGCTTTATTCCTCTTTTCCAAATGATTGATAATAATATATTTCACTCTGGTTTTTTGATATCTCCAAAGAAATTCAGGTAGCACTCATGGAAAACTGTTTCTTTTTCTTCACCATAGTATGTATCAATCCACGCGCTCAACACATTGTAGTTCTTCCTTTGGTACAAAACTTTTTCCTTTGCTTCCTCGATACTCAGGCAGGCATCGGTCAATGAAATAGGCTGCGGCTTGCTATCTTCTGAAAAACTGATTATAAACGAAACCCAATACAGATGTTTTTCTTTTAGTCTGCGCGTTCTTTCATCAATAGCATTAATGATAAAACGGTTCATGCTTTCTCCCTGTTTTTCCGCGCAAGATTTGAGTTCACTCTTTTTCCCCTTAGGTAATGCCAGTGACACTCTCTCAATTTTTTCGGTTTCGTATTTTGCGTTGGCCTTTTTCCTTGCTTCCGTGTAGCCTTTATATGTACTTATCCTTGTTTCCATGTCCGCGCCCTCGCTTTTCAAATTGGAGTTTGATAATCCGGGGTTGGGCTCCCGCCCAACCCATCAGTGATCCAGTAACCAGTAATCAGTCTGCCTTATAAAAAGCAGAGCGCCCGCCAATGCTCGCGCTGGTAAGCGACCGCGCATTACTGAGGTGCGAGCTGAACACGCCTGCGTCCGTGCCGTTGATCCAGCTGCCACCGCGATAAAAGAGCCACTCTCCTTCTGTCGCATCCACATACAAATATGCGCCCTCTTCTCCTGCGAACAGAGCCAGCTCTTTCATCTGTTCAGACTCGCAGTCGATCACAACATTCTTCCATCTCGCACTCGTATATCCTTCTCTTTCATTGTCAGGATTCTCTCTGCTGGTATTGAAAATAATCTCACCGCTGTCCTTCACATGGACGAATACCGGCTTCCCTTCGTTATCCAGGACATCCGCCCATCCGTTCCCGTCTACCGTGAGATCCACATCCACCGCTGCGTTATTGTCCTTCGCCGCCTGGAGTTTCCCATCTTTCAGCCGGACACCTCGCACCATCTCCCAGTGGTTTCCACAAAGGTCATGCACTCCAGTCGCCGTATGGTCATGCGTCCATGTTGCCGGCCCTGATCCGGTCAGTGTGTAGTGCGAATTATAAATCTCGCCATGTTCAGAATTATCTGCATGATAGCATCCGCTTCTCGTGTTTCCATGGGGCATCGTTCCATTTTTCAGGCTGATATTTGCCAAGAGTCCCCATTCAGGTCCGGTAATCATATGCCAACCTTTTCCCTTGTTGAAACAAGCCTTAGCAAAATCATCATTGGTAACATCCACCCATGCTTTTTGATGCGGTAAACTATAAGGCCGACCATTGATCTCGCAATTCTCATAGACCGAAATGAAAATCTCATCATACTCTTTTCCGTCGATCACGAATGCTGAGTGTATCTTCTCGCTTCCACCGAACAATTCTGCATTGCTCATCTTCCTGAACCGGTGCATGATTGAAGGAATCCCATAATCATCATACAGAGCGACGACATCGTACTCACATTTTCCTTCAGCAGTTTCGACTACCTGGGCCTGAGTGATTGGTGATACCGCCTGATCTCCCATTTTTTCTTCTCTCTCCGGTGCATTCTTGGCTTCCTCCCGGCAGCTTTTCCCTGAGCAGATCGATAAAAGCATCGGTCTCAGTTAAAATATGGTCGCCACTAGCTTCAAACTCAATTCCATCACACTTGATTCTTACCTTGTTCTCCATCAAATTCTCTCCTTTTTAATGATAATCGTTAGGGCGAGCATCGCAGCCCGCCCTGCTTCTTTTCCTCAGCTTGCTTCTTCCAGCACCTCATTCATGCTATTGATTACCTTTTCAAGTTCTCCAAGAGCTTGATACTTGTCAATGAAATACTGCATATCTCTTTTTGCATTCTCCATAAGTATTTTCATCATATCCGGATGCTCCATAACCACTCTGAGTGGTGTATAGGAGTGCTTTTCTTCTGTCACTCTGACAAATGCTCTTGACGGCTTTTCTTCCAGATTTTGCTCTGGCTCGATTACCAGGCACCGGATAATGTGTGCTGCCTGGTTCTCGCGGTATGCTTCCGCAGCAATCAAATCATTCCATTCGAATTCATTGTGGAGTGGTGCATTTTCATCCCTGTTCGCGTCCAGAAGACGCTTCGGTGTCAAGCCTCCCTCCTCTTTTGATAACCGGTCACACATTTCTCCTGCGACTTGTGCTGATGCTTTAATCATTGAGCCATTCTTAAATCTGTAGACCATTGATACTACCTCCTGATTGATAATATTGGTTTGTGGCCGTGCCTGCCATGCCGAACCGCGCCAGTCCTTGCCAATCCAGTCCATAACGCGCCCCGCCTCGCCTCAACTGCCTAACCTTGCCGCTCCGCAACTTGCTCCACCACAACATTCCTTGCCTTGCCTTGACTGCCATACCTCACCCGACCTTGCGTTGCCTTTCCATGTCTTGCCGCGCCACTCCACGACTGCTTTACCTTGTCTCGCCTAACCAAGCCATTCCAGGCCATGCCATGCTTTTCCTCGCCTTGCCTTGACTGCCATACCCCGCCTTGCATCCCGTGGCTGCCACGTTATGCATAGTCCAAATAATCCTTATTTCACGGCATCTGCTGCTTCCACATGATACATTCCAAACGTGCCGTCTTTCTCATTTCTCCATTCACCGATACCCATCGTTGCGCCGCCGGCATTGATGATATTGATAATATCTGTCAGGGTGTATCTGCCGTTTGCGTTATACTTGACCGTAAGCGGGATCTCCCACTTCTCGAACATAGCCCTGTGTCTGATATCAGTCTGATTTATCCCGACATGAACCATGTCTTCTCTCATCACAGGCTCTGATGCAACAAGTTCAGACAGGAAACCTGTGTGATCCAACGGAGAGGCCTGAATGAAGAAAGCGATTTTGCTTTTCCGCATATCCTGTGTCATTCCTAATCCGTATGCTCCTGTAACACTCGCTTTCTTTATTGCAGTAGCAGGAAATCCAAATTTTGCTCCAGATTTTATCGCTTCCCGATATTTTTTCATGCAATCCTCCTGAATCTTCTGAGCTTCTCTTTCTGTAAAAACATCGTCCTGGTTAATGTCTGGCTTGTTTGTCAACCAATAAATCGAATTGATAAAATCACGCACCGGAATCTTAATCGAATGCTTCTTCTTTGCCTTTCCAGATGATTCAGATGTCTCGTGATCGAGGATCTCCTTACGAGCTTTTTCGTTCCATTCATGTACGATCAACGGTGAATCCCCGACGATCTTAATACAAACTGTTCTCATATCAATGGGTTTCACACTTACTACTTCTGTCTTTTTTGCTGCTGCCATAATATTTTTCCTCCTTGAATATGTACTGTATTTGTGCTATCATAGGAGACGAACAAAAGGCATTCTTGTCTCCTTGTTTCTTGCTTAATGGACTCCCTGTGCTTTGGTCGGTATCTTGGAGTCCAATATTTTTTTGTAGGGCTTCTGGCGCGAACGAGCATATGCATTTCTCCTTCAATTATTGATAATCATTCTGTTCTCTTGAAAGCTAAAGTACCCTTCCCCCATAATAATGTGGTCCAATAATTTAATTCCAATCATTTCCCCTGATTCTTTAATCCGTTTTGTAATCTCAGCATCCATTCTTGATGGATCGCATTCTCCTGATGGATGATTATGTACGAGAACAATCCCAACTGCTCCGCAAAGCAGTGCCCTGATAAAAACTTCCCTTGGGCATACAGCACTCACGTTTACTGTACCGTGTGAAATTTCAAATACTCCAAGCATGTGTTCCTTGCAATCCAGGCCAATCATATAAACATATTCTTCAGCCATTTTATCCAACCGGAAGCATCTGCACATCATTTCATAAATCACATCTGGTGAATTGAATTTCTCAGTGATAAGAGGTGCTGTTCCATATTGTGCAGACTCTTCCATAACCAGAACATTGTGCCTGTTCTCATCTAATTCTGTCCGATATTTAACAACTTCCACTATTCCAACCTCCGCTGCATGTTTGAAAATCTTTGGCTTCAATATTTAGCTTGCTTTCTTTTCTGTTTCCGGGTCATGCCACTGCAACCCTCTTGCTTTGTACAGCGGAATCCAAAATGACTCATAGAAATCAAACCCGGCTCCATCAATTCCAAAGAAATATCCAAATTCATCATGCTCATATATCCGGAATCCACATTCAGACATGGCTCGAATGCCGTCCATGTGATCCAGCCACCAGTCATCTGCACCATCACCAAACGACCACATTGTCCCCCAAATCGGAAGGGTTCCATCATATTCAACTTCAAAATCTTCTTTGTTTCTGCTTATGGTGTGGCCGTCATCGGTCTCGATTTGATATTTTTCTCCGTCATCTGAAATATTGATAATATACCCTTGATTGCATTCGCCGGGAACATCGTAGACATAGACCCGATCCCCTTTGTCTGGCAGAGTTACCTCCATCCAATCGTCCGGCTCATAAACCATGAGTCTTTCAATCATGGTACTCGGAACAGCATTGAACTCTTTCACCCATTCATGAGTAGCATCTGAAACCGAAAATCCTTCTTTCTTCATCGCGGCCATCTCCTTTCAAAGTGCAGTGTCAAATGTGTTTCTTCCACCTGGCATAAACGTTGGGATTCCAGAATATTCAAACCTTACCTTCGTCCATTTCTGAACTGTAATCTCCTTCGTCATATGCTTCTGGTAAATCCGGATCATCCCATCTTTCACCGGGATTTTCAGGTTCAAATACCCTGACTCCTTGCTCTCATCCTTGTATGGAATTTGAAAATCATCCAAGATCTGCCTGGCTTTATTAACATCTTTGCTGCCTTCCAGCGTTTCTCTTAATAATTCTTCCATTATGTATTTCCTCACATCATCTTTCTCAATTCTCTTCAGCAATGTATTCCAGCATATTTTTCTGCTCATACAGATCTCGAAGCTTCATTTCGGTCTTATGCATCCGTTCAGCATACTGAAGGATAAATTCGGAAATGCAGGTGCTCTCCGAATTGATGTCTCTCTTAATGTTCTCTTTGGCCTGATCGTATTCTTTCTGTGCATCCTCGATCTTCCAGTTCACTGTTGCCATAGCCAATTCCATCTTTGTCATTTTTTCTCCTCCTTTAATCCGTTGCCGGGATGACTTCTATAAGTGTCATAGACCCATATATGCACTGTTCTTTTTCCTTGGCTTTCTTTCTTGCAGATGCGATAGTTTTTGCTTCAATCGTCCGCTTTGTTTCATAGCCTCCATTTTCAAGCTGCGGATTTCCTCTCCAGAATATAGCAGTAAACTTTTTCATGTTCTTTACCTCCTTTATTGTTCTAAATCTTCTTTCTAATTATCCGTTTGGAAATTTATTTGTAACGTTATTCTAACATATTTCTACCATTATGCAAGAGTTTTTTTCTGGGCATTCAGATTTTTTTACTGCCAGCTAACTTCAAGATTCCCGTTCTTGTATGAAACAGTGTTCTTCCCGTCCCTGCTGGTCATTTCGACGCCAGATTCATCACAGTTCACGATTTTTGATTTGCCAAGAAGCTTCGTAAGCTCATTCTCTTTGTATTTCCTGGCGTCGGATCGGAATCTGAACCCGAAGACCCGTTTGCGAACCCAGTTAACAACCATCGGATCGCAGTGTGACATTACCATAATCTTTTCTGCGTCTTCTTCTGAAACGAATCTCATACGATTTCCGACAACTCTCCCAGTTTTCGATAAACGTCTTACTATCGTTTCATACAGCGTGATATTGCAGATATTGCTCACCAAGAGATTATCTGACACCCATTTCTGCGGGCACACATGCCCGCATATTTCGGCTATACCATTTGCCTGGTACAGGCATCCATATACGGTATTGATAATCCGCACAGATCCCCGGGTACTCACTACAATGTATGTTCCATACAGTGTGCTTTCAGAAATAGGGCTGTTAAAAGTTCCGGGGATCGGCTCCTCAGGTTTCTTTTCTTCTTTTATCTCCTCATCTTGTAATGGAGATGCTTTCTTCTTCGAAGGTCTCCCCCGTTTTGGTTTTTCTACCTTAGATTCAGCGGGCAACTCTGATCTGCATTCAACCGGTTCCTTATTCTGGTCTTCGGCTGAAGCCTTTTTCTCTGCCACAACCTTTTCTTCTTCTACCGTCTTTCCCTCTGCTGTTTCTTTCACAATTGTAGGGATTCCTGGCTGTGGCATCTCTTCTTTCGCTTTTTCAACCGCAATCGTCTCAGCCAGATCGGAAGCTTTCATAGCGAAATCCTTTATCGTGTCACTGATCTTGTAGAACAGCGTAGCAGCCGACTCACGGTCCAACAATTCCTGCGGCTTCATTTTCTTGTCTGTAGCACTGATGAAATGAAAATAATTTCCTTCAAACGCAGACAAGAATACATTAAGTTCTACCGCCGTTTTCTTTAATTCCATTTCTGTTACTGCCATATGTACTTTTCCTCCTATTCCTCGACGATATCAAAGCCTATCGCTGCAAGGTGTTCGTTTTCCAGCCCCTCATTGCGGAGTAAATCCATTGCAAGATCTGCGCTTACAAGCCCAAGCAGTACATTTCCAAGTGCTTCTACCATTGCTTCTAAATCGTATCTACTCATATCTCTCATGTTCTTTCCCCTCCATTCACAATAAAATAAGAGTGCATTTCCTTAATGACTCAATAGGAATTGCACTCTTTCATGTTGTTCTATATGTATTTAGAAAAGCTTTTCGAGCTTTGCAAAGTCGAGTGAAAATGTGGACAACTTCAATTTTGCTATCTCAATCTGCCTATCCAGTTCCTTGTTTTCACTCGTTTGCTGGGCTTTTATACGCATCAGGTTCACGTAGTAATCAATTGCTATCTGCTTCTGTTCTTCAAGTGTCATGGTTTCTTCCCCCATATCAGCACCTTCTTTCATATGGATTATATCCATATTATAAAGGTTGAGTCGAAAGAGTGCAACCCCTATTCAGTTATCAAAGAGCATCGCAATCTCCAGGACATTTCCCCGTTCTTGGAAGTCTCCTTGCTTCATGCAATATGTTAATTTCCTTTATCGTTATTCTAACATAATTTGTTACATTTTGCAAGTGATTTTTGCTTATTTTCGAATTATTTTTGCATATGCATTCATTGCTTTTTTATATAAAGAATGGGCCGAACATTTGTCGGCCCATTTCCTAAAGCTATTTCTCCTGTTCAATGATCCGAGCCATATTGATAAGCGCCCTTCCATGAAGTTTTGTTACGCGCCGCAGATAGGAATCTCGCTTTTCCTCGTAATCATCCTTGCTGCCAAACAGAAGTTCAGAAACATTGTCCCATTTCTCACCGTCAATGTATCTCATCCGGATCACAGCCTTCTCATCAGCGATTGATAATCTGCCCAGCACGCTTTCAATCCATTTCTGTTCATCAGCCTGTTCATTTATCATTTCTTTGACTTGCTCTTCCAGTTTCTGTTTTCTCGCAATCTGGCTGAGTGTCCTATCCCCGCTTGGTGAACTTCCCTTTGGCATATCAGTGATCTGCGGTGATCCAACCCCATAAAGCTTTGCCGCAAGTGCATCCAGCCTTTCGATTTGATTATCAATGTCCCGTTCCTTCTCCCGGTATTGCAGCAGCCTGGTCTTAATGCTTTTGGCATCCACCCAGTCTTCCGGGTTCTGATGTTCCTCCACCGCAACCACCTTCTTTCCGCAATCGTTATGTTATTGATTGATAATCTGATTTTACTCAAACGGCAGATTGTCCAGGTCATCCGGAACCGGCATAAACTCATCAATACTTGTCTGCCTGCTTGCCCTATCTTCCTGCACCCTTTCCTGTCCTTGCGGCTCCTGGCTCTGCTGGTGCTGGTATTCCTCGTTGTTTTTCTTACTTTCCGCAAATTCAATGTTCTCTACCACAACATCAGTGGTGTATACCTTATTCCCTTCTTTGTTCTCATATGATCCTGTTTGAAGCCTGCCTTCGACTATGAATTTCATTCCTTTAGTACCATAGTTCTGGAGAAATTCTGCTCGTTTTCCAAAAGCAACACAGCTTATAAAGTCCGCAGTCTGCTGCTGTTCTTCTTTTCTGAATCTCCGATCAACCGCAAGTGTAAACCTCGCAATGGCTATTGAATCATCACCAACCGAATATCTCACATCTGCATCACGTGTTAACCGTCCGCATAAAATCACCCTGTTCACTCTTATTTTCTCCTTTCTTTGATCTGGTATTAAGGCCGTAGGCTTTCGCAATCACCTTGTCAATTTTCACCGGTTCAATATGATATTTCCTATCAAATGACTTCTGCCCTATTCTATGGCATTCTTGATGATGCTCTCTGCATAAAGGTTCAGCTGTCATTCCGATATGGTTTATCTTGGTCCGATCTATGCCTTTCCCAAGAGCTGGGCTATGATGGATATCCGCCATCCTGCCGCAAATGCAGCACTTCTTATTCGCAAGGCAAGCATACACGTAATCTCCTACGTCATCCACGTAATCCAGCATCGGTCTTTTGGTAGGGATATCATTTCTGACAATAAACCTAGCTATGAAGCCTTGGAAAGCGCAAATCAAGCTCATAGGACTATCTGAGAGTGAAAATAAGACATCAGCTGTTTGCTGCAGTTCGCTGGTCATAAATTCAATCTTCATTAATTGCTTTACTTCATACTTTTCTTCCCCCATCCAGTCAGCAATCTCGCCGATCATAGCATAGCAGCTCTTGCGCTGCTTATCAGAGAGAAGCCGGCTATCATTCAACTGCACTGTAACAGTCTTGTACTCCCTCCGAATCAGGTTTTGGTAATTGGTATACGGAACTCTGATAAGCAATTCCTGAGTTTTCTCATCGTACCCGGTTATCCGCCCTTTTGCCGTATCTATAGGACTATTCATCGCTACGCCTCCGGTTCGTCGTAATCATAAGGATCAGCTTCCTCTTCATACTCGACAACATTTCCAAAGAAATCGTCTTCAAATTCTGACTGCCCCACTTCTTCGACGCTGTAGGGTTCAGCGTTTTCAATCTCATCCTCACTATCCTGATAAGGATTGATAATGTTCCCATACTCATCAAATCTCATCTGCCCATCATTGAGCTTTCTAAGAACGTAGCCGCCGTAGGTTTTGTCGTATATGATTTCATCTACGCCGACAGTCATCCCAGATACCTTGTTTTTCACAGTCATAGTGCTACTGATATCATGCTTGAATACCGGAACTGTAGCTTCCCTGTTCCCCTGCTCTCCGTTCTCATATGTCGGAACAGGTGCGGACATGAGTTTGATCGAGAGCTTACAGGTGAGAGTAGAATCAGTCACATTTTTGTGTCTCATACTATCCACCAGATCAATAAGTACATCGTCAAAGTCTTTTTTCATCGTAGCCAGTGCATCGCCTTCGATGCTTAATTTTAAATCGTTAGTTTCCATTGTCTTATTCCTCCTGTTTATTTGATGATTGATAATGTGCCGCCTCTTGGATTGTTACAACAACCCGTGGCTCATAGCTGTAGAACTTGCGGATTTGGCAATCTACAATCTGTGTATCGTCCCTATAAAAAATCCCGTTGCCCGAATCTGCAATTCCTTTGATTACATTATCAGAGTCAGGCTTTACAGTTGGTCTTATTTCACCACGCTCCATAGCAGATTTTCGCCTTTTGGGTGCGCTTTTAGGTATCCGATAAAAAGCCATAATTCTCATATCCAGCATTGCGTCATCCGGAAATTTATAGTCCCCGCACTGTCTGTGATATTCCGCCCTGACAAGGTTCTCGTAGTCCACCGTCTTCTTTGGAGTGTAAGCATGCCCCGCTTTTGTCACCCTGGGTCTGGCTTTTCCAACAGGCTGTCCAGGAACCGTGAACTTCACAATCATTTCTTTACCTCCGGATTGATAATTTCATTGTTCTTCATTTCATATCTGACAAAATATTCATATTGCTTTGCGTTTTTTCTTCTGCGGACTGGCTGAACAGTATACCCGTTCTTATAAAGGATTTCAGCCACTGTATTTCGGTCTGCTTCGCTTGCGATCCTCAGAATATCTTTATCTCCGACTTCTCCAAACATGCAGATTATCCTCCGTTCATATAATTTTGCATCTTTTCCATTTCCTTAAAGCCATGCTTCTTTCTCCAGCTTGCTCCTGTAAAATTAACCCACGGGCAATTCTCCATAATTCTGTCGTAGATCCGCTTATACCGGATATCTGTTTCCTGTAGTATTTCTTCCATTGGCCGATTCGTTGTCAAAATCATTGGAAGTCCGGAATTGTATCTCCGGTCTACAATATCGTAAACTTTTTCAAGTGAGTAATCTGTATCTCTTTCAGCTCCGAGATCATCAAATATCACCAGCTTTACTGTCTGGAATTGATTGATGATGTCGGGGCAGTCTTCCCATGATCGGTACATATCCACCAGTCTCACAAATGATGTCATAATGACTGGGATGCCCCTGTCCAGCAAGTAATTTGCGATGCAGGCAGCAGCAAAGCTTTTTCCCGTCCCTACTTCTCCGCATAGCAAAAGTCCGTTGTTGTTTTTCAACTTTTGGTCAAATGTTTCCGCATACTCATGGCAAATCTTATATATCATCTGATTATTTTTCGTCTGCTTAAAATTTTCAAATCTCGCGTTATTAAATTTACTATCAATCAGGCTCGCTTCCCGAAGCCTCCCAATCCGTATCATTTCTTCTTTTCTCTCGTATTCCTCTTCAATCTTATTCCTTGATTCCTGCTGGCACTTGCACATACACGGGACTTTCTTTTTCTCTCCAGTGCCTTTTAAGATTGATAAATCAATCCATGTTTCTTTTCTTTCACCACATACACCGCAAACCAGTAATCCGTCGCAGCCAGTGTAATCCGTATTTGCTTCCATTAAATTGTTCTCGGCATGTCTCTTCTCATTATCCATTTCCAACTTCCTCCGGATCATATGCCAATTGCCTGAACATATCGAATGCGCCTCTCTGAGTGGTTTCATTTGGTTTTGGCAGGTATTGTGTGAATCTTCCATCAGCTCCGAAGAAGTTTCTCCCATTCAAAATATACTCTCTCTTCCGCCCGAGTTGCTTCATGTGGCTAACATAGCTCTTTGTCGCTTCGTAAAGCTCCTCTTCTGTATATCCATCTTTCAGTCTTGATTTATATTCGGCATAAGACCTTGCTTTGTCATCTTTCCTTGGGTAAATATCCCATAGCTGCCTGAATGACATTGAATAATCTATTCCGTTCTTTCCTGTCTTTTTCTTCGATTCCTCCTGCTTATTTTGTGATAATTCTGTTGGAGAAGTTGGTGCTGCCAGAGCGTCCGCCGGAACAATCACTCCCGTCACTTCAGCCTGGCTTTTCTTTTCCTGTGGAGCCCCGGCCGCTTCCATCGCGATTTTTCTCTTTTCAGCTATCTTTTCCCGGTCATTCCTCAGTTTCCTGTTGTACTTGATCATATACTTCTGGTTTTCTTCCCAGTCATGAATCCTTAAAACATCACCACCGATTCGTTCTATAGATCCAATTTCGATTAAAGCACACACCATTTCTTCTCCATCCAGTGAACCTCCTGTATTTTCTTTTTGAAGATATTCTGCTATATCGGTTTCGTCCGCATCAAGCATAATTCCCTCATCATCCACATTATTACAGGCAGCCCACTGGAACAGTGAAACCATCATCCCTTTTGCTTCAAAATTTGAGCAGTGAAGAATCTTCCGCAGACGTCTAAGTTTCCTTTCTGATATATGAATGTCCACGCAGATCCAAGATATCATGTCTGCTCACCTGCCTTTCCGAGATCGCAATCAGTTTTGAAAAAATGATTCTTCAAGGCTCATTTGTCCATCTCCGCTACTTACTCTCGTGCCACTCGCAGGCGCTGGTTCGGGTTGAACTGGCTGTCTTGATTGTTCCGCCGGCGCCGATGGTGTTTCTGTATATACCTGTTCGCTGACAACATCGTCTTGCTGCGGATTATCAACATATTCAGCCGTTCCATCTTCGTGAATGAACGCCATATCTTTTTCTATCGCTGTCTGGAGATCGATGCTCATAATTCCCCATTTTGAAATAAGCTGTCGAAGCATTGTCTTCAATGCCATTCCGTCAAAATCTTTGTACCAGAACGATGAGTATTTCCACATATCTTTTTCCGGAATCTTGCCCTGCTCGATCTGTTCTGCTATTTTCGCACTGTAGGCACTTGAATACTTGTCTGCATGGGCCTGCATCTTCCGTTTCGTCCAATACATCGTCTTCCGGAACCCATTCTGATATTCAAACATGGCGTAGTATCCGACCGTAGGAGTTTCTTCGCGTTGTAGATCATCTTCAATCAAGTTCACTTCTATCTCTTCATTGAGTGGATCATACTTCACCAATTCTCCTTCTTTGATGGCAAGCACATTCAATTTCTTATAATAACCAGAACGAACAGCAAGCTGTATATAACCTCTATCACTTACCCGCCGCTTTACCATCGCGGCGGAGTGGACTATCTCTTCAATGTTTTTACATTGCCACGCACTTCGATGTGTAACTCATTCTCACACCTACACCGCTACATTCATCACGGTTAGTCTCTACACTCCACAACATGAAATCCTTTCACTGTTTTGATTTTTCCCTTTTTATATGCTGCGTAGGTTCCAGTGCAAGCGCCAAGATATTGTTCCAGTTGTTTCACTTGGTCAAATACCATTCCGGTTTCTGCGATCATAACCTTTTTCCCCTGATTTTCAGAACACCACTTGCTTAGCTTTTCCCTAGTTTCTTTTGAAACCGGATGCCCTTTCTTTGGCCCAGTAAGATTATTTTCGATTATGCTTTTTCGCTTATCCTCCGGCATTTGTTCCCACATTTTCTTTAATGAACTAGAAATCTTAGTTCTTGTTTCTTCTGGTATTTCTTTACCTACTGTATTATAATAAGGGTTCAACTTCTTGATATAATATGATTCTTTATCCAATAGTTCTTCTTTTTTTACAATTCTCAATTACGGTAAACTCAAAGTTATCTACTCCTAAACTTTGGATATCGTTATGCAATTTTGAATTTCCTGTTGCTTTCGGCGTTTTGTGTTCCATAAATCTACGTTCTATATCAACAGATTGTCCAACATAACATTTACCATCTATTTTGTTTGTAATCAAATAAACCCCTATCATTTAAGCCACCATAATCATGTTGTAAAGCACGGTATTGCCCTTAGTTCTGGAGGGTTTCACCGTTAGCCCTTTCGGACACCCCTGAGTAATAGGGTTCACGCAGTTTTACTTGAGCCTAAAGAATTAACCCAAGCTGAAATTGTGCGACCTTGCATTCTGGCGAAACAAGATTTCCTGCGCGGTCATACTTCGCTTTCTGCTTAAACGGCACCAAATAGAACTGCCCAAGCTGTGGTGATGGAGAAAGGTTCAATGCTTCTCCAAGAAGTGCCGCGGACAAGATGCTCGGATTCGTGCATTCCTGTAATGCTGGTGTTGTCTGTACCGCCGATACAATGCTTGAGATAAACCTCGTGCCGTTCTTTCCACCCACAACACTATTAATCTGGTTCTTAACCGCATCATTCGTAAGATAGGCTGTAAATCCAACCTTTTTCTGTTTTTGATTGACCAAACTGTTTTGAACTGCCATTTTGTCACTCCACCTTTCCAAATTTCAGTCCATTATCGATCATGTACTGTCTGAGATCCATGATCTGTTCGCGAGTTCCCCATACCCTAAAGTCAATATGTACAACCGGCTTTTCCACTTTTTCAGTAACCGCCGGGGCAGGTTCTTCTTTTGGTTTGATAACCTCTTCGCTCTGTACAGCTTTGGCTTCCTGCTCCATACGTTCGGCTTCAGCCGCTTTTCTCGCTTCTGCCTCAGCTTTCTCAGCAGCCATCTTCTGTCTTCGTTCTTCCCATGCTTTTTCGATCTCTTCCAGGCGCTTTGCTTCATTGATCGCTTCAGATAAATTGAAGTTCTCGGAATACTTCATCTTCGCATTATCCCGATATCGTTCGGATACCGTTTCCAGTGTTTCAATATCTGCATTAACACGATTGAAAAAATCTGTGTAAAACTGTTCTAGTTTCTTGTCAGTGACGGCCTTCTTGAAGTTTTCTTCCTTCACTGTCTTTTCAAACGGAACGATTCCGCCCAGATCTCCCACATGAGCTTCGTACATCTCCCGCATCCGATTCTCTTTGTCTACCCGATACTGCCGTTCGATCTCAGTAAGGCCAGCGTCAATCGTACCAATTGCTTCCCTCACTGGAGAGAGGACATCCTTTACCTGCGCTTCAAACTTGTCATATGGGGCCATGTAAAACTTCTTGACCTGCTTTCTCCGGTCTTCGACTGCTGTGACCAATTTGTTCAAAGTCGCCCTGTCTTTTCTCATTTCAGAAGCCTGCTCATCCGTATAAGCAATATTCTTATACTCAGCTACCTTCTGGACAATCTCCTGTTTCAATTCTTCGTGGTTCCATTCCACTTCGGGAAGGGTTTCTGTTTCCAGTTGTGTTGTGATCCTTAATTCCATTTTGCTTTACCTCCATATTTTTTTATATTTCAGGAAGAATAAGCGGCGGCGTTTTCCCAGCCTCTACATACTCCCAAAATTTCACTTCCTCCTGCTCAAGCATTTGAAGATCCGGTTCAACTTCCTTTCTTTCTACAAAATAATGCTGCACCGTTGTCCTTCGATCAGCTCCCCATTTGCTGTTCAAATGTGCCCGCAGGATAACAAATTCATATCCTGTCACAAGCAGGTAATGAAGAATTTGTGCGTAATACACATCCGGTATTCTATCTTTCCATTTTTCCCGCTGTGATGACTGCATAATATTTGTTGTCTTAATCTCCAAAATTCCTCGGCGACCATTCTGATCAGTCAGCTCTCCATCGAGAGAGGCCTGCATGAATGGATGTTTCTTGCTCCGTAGGATTCTGTTCTCATGGTAATCAACCTTATACTCTGGATAATCCAGCTCAAATAATGCGCGGATATACGGTTCAGCCTCAGATCCATATTTAACATACGGTTTCTCAGATATATCTTCTTGTTGTTTAAGTCCAGTCTTTTCCTCAAACAGCCTGATATTTGTTTTGTACGGGCTCATCCCGAGCACGGCTGCAGCGTCCGATCCGCCGATTCCTTTTTTTCTCGATTCCAGCCATTCATTATGGTCTTCATTCTCAATGATAATGTAAGGTATCTCACTCATTCCGAAATCTCACCCGCATTTCAAATCATATTCATACCACGACGCATCTTCTCCGTCTGACCCTTCTACATCGACATCAAGGAGATGCAATAATTTCCTGATCGGCATATCTTCCAGACAGTCCAGATGATAATAACCGTCCCGCCCTTCTACATACTTTTCACCAACCATAATGTTCTCGCCACATTCACTGCAGGTACAAACACCTCGTTTTTCAGCAGCATTCGGGCATCCAGGAATACATGGGTTCCTATGACACAAGTCACACATTCGCTTCACCTCCTTTTTCTACCAGATCATCAAACACTACAGGAATTTTCTCTTTGCACTCCCTAAGCAATGGAATAGTTACTTCCATAATTTGCGGATGTGGATTCCCGGTTGTTCCAATTGCACGGAGTTTGAAAAAGTGCCGCCACTCTCTCAGATTCGTTGTCATAACCAGCTCAGTCTTTGTGCTTGTTGGTAACACTGACCTGGCTTCCTGCGGGCTGCATCCACGGCAGATCATTTTCAAGTAATATTCCTCTGCTTCAAGCATTGCTTTATACCATGAATCATAAGAATCAACGTATATAAGTCTTTTTTCTTCCAGCTTTAGTGCGTCAGGAGCAATTACAGTAATACCGTCCTTTTTGCTGTAATTTACATAGCGAGTAGATTCCATAGCATATGAAGCAATTCTATGCCTCACAATCTCATGGCTCACTCCTCTGTCGACCGTAAACAAGACGCTAAAAGAATAATGCTCTAACATCGCATCGTGCCCGCTTTTAATCAGTGACCGAACCATTTTCTCTGCTGAACCATCCGTGATTCTGTCTTCAGACTTATAACATACCCTTGCAACGCGCTCGATCTTCTTTAAAATTGCCTGCCCGTCCAGTTCATCCAGAATCTCGTAACCGGCTTTTACTATTTTCACTGTTTCTTCCCTCCTCACTTATAGAATCTATGGTTTCCATATGTAAACAACAGCTCAAGGTTTCTGCTCTGCCAGCTATCTCCATTACAGCTTTCAAAATACAGCGCCCCGTTACTGTCATCCCATCCGTCCAATATCAGATCCAGCGCTTCATAACACTCCTGATCCGGTACAACGGTATAATACCTTCCTCCGGAAGATGCACTTTCAAATTGCTTATTCTGAAACACAACTTCTTCAACTGTATCAGGGAAGTTTTCGTCCAGGACTCTATTTAGTACAACTGCAATTACGAGTGCTTTTCCCCGGGTTCCTTCTCCCTCTGCTTCCGCCATTGCAAGCTGCAGCAGAATTTCTTTATCTTCTTCACTCAGGAATGAGATTGCATTTTCCTCAACAGTGTATACAATCTTTCCTGTGCACAATTCCGTGTAATTACATGATGTGTTCATTTCACCTTTTGATTTCGTTTTGAAAATAACAGCCTGTGCTTCGACCGTCTCGGCAGATGCAACTTTCTGAAATGCTCCAGATACCAGGTAGGCGGTCCCAACCGTACCTGCTGTAAGTGCCGCGGTTATGGCGATCCTTATCTTTCTCATTTTTCTGATATTTTTTTGCTGTCTTGAATTCAATTCCTTTATTCCTCTCTCAGTACCCTCTGGCTTAATATCCTGAGTTCACTTACTGTTTTTGATAATTTATCCAAATACTCCATAACCTCCTGCAAATCCGGTTTTTCATCCTCTGAAATATAACCATCCTCTGCAATGTCGATCAGTTTATCCTTTATATCTTCCAGATCATCGACTTTCAGGCTTTTCAATAACTTAACAGTTATCCTGTCAATGTCGTTAACCTCGTCCGATATCGGCATTGTTCTTCCTATTGGGCACTCATGCAGGCAATAATAATTCAATAGGTGAGGTGCACCATAAGCATCCGCCAGGATAATTGCCTTATCAACAGGCATACACTTTTCAAGTCCAAGCTCCGTGTCTGATATTGCGTTTACCGACATATTGACTCTCTCTGCTGCTCCTTGCCTCGTGAGGAGCCTTTGGTCAGTTTTTGCAGCTTCCAAACGGGCTTCACACCATACATTTCCCCGTGCTTTTGTAGCTCCACGAGCCATTTATTTCGACCTCCATTTCATTTATAATTTCATTGTAAATTAGATTTGGGCTTCCAACCGGCAAAGCAAATAATAAATGCAATTAAATTTGTGTTCTTGATTTTTGTTTTGATTATCCGTTTGGCAATTTGTTTTCAAAAAAAATTTCATTTACTTGCGCAGAATCAAGATTGAGCTCCTGTGCAGTCAGAATGATCTCTTTTGGTTTAAACTGTCCGCAGCCGCGTTCTTTCTTGCTGTAGGCGCTTTCCGAAATATGCAGGGCGGAAGCCATATCTTTCTGTGTTTTTCCTGCAGCCTTACGGAAGTACATGAGTTTATTTGGAGACATCAGCCCACCTCCTTTATTAGTAAAGTTTCCATTAGGATAATTATAGCTATCCGATTGGAAATTGTCAAGTGATTTTTTACTGATTTAGGTTGTTTTTTGCTTGATTTACTAACAAAATATAGTTATAATCTTGTCGACTTTAGTTGTCTGAATGGAATTTTGAAAGGTGTGATATCATGGCTGCAGAACTTAACTTTGAAGCTTTTCACGTAAATCTAAGAAACCTTGTTGCAGCAAGGGGAATCACTTATAAACAATTGGCTAACGAGATAGGGATATTACCATCTACCTTATCAAGATACGTTGGTGAAAAAAGATATCCGGATCTGACGAACATAGTGAAGATCGCAGACTACTTCAACGTTTCTATTGATTGGCTAATCGGATTCAATGGGGAGTCTTTTGATGTGCTCCCCCAAGAAGTGCAGGACGTTACTGAAATGTATATGATCGCATCTCCGGCAGACAGGGATATCGTTCAGGCGGTTTTAAATAAATACCGTGCGTCAATGGAGCAAGGAAAGGAAACGAGGACTCCCCGCAATCGTGGCCGTGAGTTTCGCGATGCATCGCCAAAGATCATCGAAATGAAGGCTAAGTAAAAGCAGGCGGAAGGGAGTGATATTCTTGAGGCTGCCAAATGGATACGGAAGCGTCGTTAAACTGTCCGGAAAGCGAAGGAAGCCTTATATGGCAAGGGTGACTATCGGCTGGGAATTAGACGAAGCATCTGGGAAAGCTTCCCAGCAACGTATTTCTCTTGGGACATTTGCCACCAAAAAGGAAGCTTTAGAGGCTTTGGGTGAATACAGTGCAAACCCTTATGACATTCAGAAAGAAGATATCACCCTTTCTGAATTATACCAGAAGTGGACCGAGGCATATTTCCCAACTCTAAACGGAAAATCATCTGAACGCACAATTACCTCCGCATGGAAGTACTGCAAGCCTTTGCACAATATGCGGGCAAAGGACATTCGTGCGCGGCACATAAAGGGAATTATCGACGATGCCTATATAATCAAAACTTCCGGTGCCAATGCAGGCCAGAAAGTAATGGCTTCTCCGTCAACAAAAGGGCGCATCAAGTCTCTATTTAATCTGATGCTGGATTTTGCTGTAGAATATGAAATCATTGATAAGAATTATGCCAGGACATTTGACCTGTCTACAGACATCATCAAAGAAAAGGAAGCTGCTACCAGATGTCATATTTCATTCAGTGAAAAAGAAATGGAAATTTTATGGACAAACGTAGACGAAGTTCGATTTGTTGACTGGATTTTAATTCAGTGCTATATGGGCTGGAGGCCGCAGGAACTTGCGCTTTTAAAGTTGGAAGATGTCGATCTTGAGAAACAATGCATAACAGGTGGTATGAAGACTGATGCTGGTAGGAATCGTACAGTTCCTATACATCATCGCATAAAGAATCTAGTGGAAAAAAATTATCGAGTTGCACTCGAACTTGGAAGCGACCGTTTACTGAATGACCCTGATGCTGTCAAAGGCGGAATGAAGATCACCTATGACAAATATGCAAATCGTTTTGATAAAGTTATTCACACACTCAATCTCATGGAAGACCATAGGGCACACGATCCGAGAAAGACTTTTATCACAATGGCGAAAAAGGCTGGTGTTGACGAATACACAATAAAAAGGCTTGTCGGTCACCGCATCGTAGATGTAACCGAAAATGTCTATACAGAGCGTGATCTTGAATGGCTAAGAAGCGAACTCGAAAAAATACAGTAGCCCTTGTGGCTGCTGTTTTTTTTGCCAATTTATAGTATACATTTTTGTTACCTGCGGCTTGTTACCTGTATGTTACCTGTACGTTACCTGCGGAGGAAATCCCACGACATCCCACAACGTTTTCATAATTGATTCCATTCCGAAACTTCTAAAAGAAAAAGTGCCGCAAACCCTTGAATTTGCGGCACTTTCTGAGTTGTTTCTATTTTCGAAGAAAAAATATACTTTAGAATTTACCAGCCTGAGCTGCTTCCTCAATAGACACTGCAACCGCTACCGTCATGCCGACCATCGGGTTGTTGCCCGCGCCGATCAGACCCATCATCTCTACGTGCGCCGGTACGGATGAAGAGCCCGCGAACTGCGCGTCAGAGTGCATACGGCCAAGGGTATCGGTGAAGCCATAGGAAGCCGGGCCTGCCGCCATGTTGTCCGGATGAAGGGTACGGCCTGTGCCGCCGCCGGATGCCACGGAGAAGTACTTCTTGCCTGCTTCGATACGCTCTTTCTTGTAGGTACCAGCTACCGGATGCTGGAAACGGGTCGGGTTCGTAGAGTTACCGGTGATGGAAACGTCTACGTTCTCTTTCCACATGATCGCTACGCCTTCCGGAACGCTGTTCGCGCCGTAGCAGTTTACCTTGCCGCGAAGGCCATCCGAGTAGGATTTGCGGAATACTTCCTCTACCTTATTGGTGTACGGATCGTATTTTGTCTCTACATATGTAAAGCCGTTGATTCTGGAAATGATCTGTGCAGCATCCTTGCCAAGACCGTTCAGGATGACACGGAGCGGTTTCTGACGAACCTTGTTCGCTTTCTCAGCGATGCCGATGGCACCCTCTGCTGCCGCGAAGGACTCATGGCCAGCGAGGAATGCGAAGCACTCGGTATCCTCCTCCAGGAGCATCTTACCAAGGTTGCCATGGCCTAAGCCTACCTTACGGGTATCTGCTACAGAGCCCGGGATGCAGAAGGACTGCAGGCCCTCGCCGATGGCTGCCGCTGCGTCTGCTGCCTTGCGGCAATTCTTCTTGATTGCGATGGCTGCGCCTACAGTGTATGCCCAGCAGGCATTCTCAAAGCAGATCGGCTGAATGCCTTTGATCTGGTTGTAAACATCCAGTCCGGCGTCTTTTGTGATTTTCTCTGCTTCCTCAATGGAAGCGATTCCATAACTGTTCAGTACGGAATTGATCTTGTCAATTCTTCTCTCATATGATTCAAATAAAGCCATTTTGTCACACCTCCTTTACTCACTCTTTGCGCGGATCAATAATCTTCACTGCATCAGCTACACGGCCATACTGACCTTTCGCCTTTTCCCATGCAGTGTTCGGATCGTCGCCTTTTTTGATGAAATCTGTCATCTTGCCAAGGCTGACAAACTGATAACCAATGATCTCATCATCTGCGTCAAGAGCGATGCCGGTTACATAGCCTTCTGCCATCTCCAGATAACGCGGGCCTTTCTTCAGTGTGCCATACATGGTGCCGACCTGAGAGCGAAGTCCCTTTCCAAGATCCTCCAGACCAGCGCCTACCGCCAGACCGTCCTCTGAGAACGCCGACTGAGATCTGCCGTATACGATCTGTAAAAACAGCTCTCTCATAGCTGTATTAATTGCATCACAGACAAGGTCTGTGTTCAGTGCCTCCAGAACCGTAAGTCCCGGAAGGATTTCTGCTGCCATTGCCGCAGAGTGCGTCATTCCGGAGCAGCCGATCGTCTCAACCAGAGCTTCCTGGATCACGCCATCCTTAATATTCAGGCTCAGCTTGCAGGCACCCTGCTGCGGTGCGCACCAGCCTACGCCATGTGTAAAGCCAGAGATGTCTTTGATCTCTTTTGCCTGTACCCATTTTGCTTCTTCCGGAATCGGAGCGGCGCCATGATGGACTCCCTGCGCCACTGGGCACATTTCTTCTACTTCTCGTGAATAAATCATTGTCTTACTCCTTTCGGTAAAAATATAAATATGAAACGATAAAATCGTTTACACGCAGCCATCACACTCTGCATACGCAAAACTGTCATAGCTACTTTATTCGTAACAGTTCAGAACAGCATCGCTGTGGCCTGCTGTTCTGAGTAGTTACATTTATTCTCATAAAGCGGCGGATAAATCCATCCCGCTTATAAGCATAGCAAATATCAGTCATTATACCCATTCGGGTTCATCGACTGCCATCTCCAGCTGTCCGCACACATTTCATCAATGCCATACTGCGCTTCCCAGCCCAACTCCTCTTTTGCCTTCGTCGGATCCGCATAACAGGTCGCGATATCGCCCGCGCGGCGCGGCTTGATTTCATAAGGAAGTGTTTTGCCGCAGGCTTTTTCAAATGCGTGAAGCACCTGCAGAACGCTGTAGCCTTTCCCGGTGCCGAGATTGTAAATGCGAACCGCCGGCTCGTCGTCAAACTTCTTCATCGCTTTGACATGACCGTTTGCCAAATCCACCACATGGATGTAGTCGCGCACACCCGTGCCGTCCGGTGTATCATAGTCATCGCCAAATACGCCCAGCTTTTCCAGCTTGCCGACCGCCACCTGCGCGATGTATGGCACGAGATTGTTCGGAATTCCTTTCGGATCCTCACCGATGATGCCAGCCTTGTGCGCGCCAATCGGATTAAAATAGCGCAGCAGCACCACGTTCCACTCCGGGTCGGACACATGCAGGTCCGTCAGAATCTGCTCCAGCATCCCCTTCGTCTGTCCATACGGATTTGTAATCTGTCCTTTCGGACAGTCCTCCGTGATCGGCACAAATGCCGGATCCCCGTAAACAGTAGCTGAAGAACTGAAGATAATTTTCTTTACGCCATGGTTCCTCATAACGTCGCAGAGCGTCAGGGTACCGGTGATATTATTGTGATAGTATTCGAGCGGCTTGCGCACCGACTCGCCAACTGCCTTGTATCCGGCAAAATGTATCACGGAGTCAATCGATTCCTTTTCAAAAATCGCATTCACCGCTTCACGATCCAGCATATCCGCATTATAAAAAGAAATCTTTTTCCCTGTGATCTGTTCTACCCGTTCAATTGCCTTTTCATTGGAATTATAAAGATTGTCCATCACGACAACGTCGTATCCATTATTCAGAAGCTCCACACACGTATGGCTGCCGATATAACCGGCTCCGCCCGTTACCAATACTGCCATTTTCTCCTCCTTAACCAATGTCATAAGCTGCGGTTGGCCCCGCTGGTTCTATCTGGTCGTCTCCCATGATACACTTTTCTCTCTGTTTTGTAAACCGAAAAATACGTTCGTTCCGCGAAAAAAAGCAAAACTCCTGCAAAAATCCCATAGAAAACAGCTGTGCGAAACCCTGTTTCTATGATATACTGAAAACGCAGATTGCTTTCCAGATCACGTTCATCAAAATCGAAAGGAGTCCTTATGTTCCAATATATATATCTATCAGTTAAGGAAAATGCCCATTCCCCTGTACGCCGTTTACTGCCGCTGATGCTTGCGGCTGCATTGCTTCTCCCATCTCTCCCGGTCTGCGCTGAAGAGGAAAAAACTTCAGAAACAGGCTTTTTTCTGGACACGGTGATCACCATCACGCTCTATGGAGATACCGATTCCACAGCCATGAATGGATGCTTTGACCTGTTAGATGAATACGAAAATATGCTCAGCCGCACCGTTGAAGGCAGCGATGTCTGGAATGTAAACCACAGCGGCGGCGAACCCACGGAAGTCAGCGAGGAGACCGCATATCTGATCGAGACGGCTCTGTATTATTCTGAGCTCTCCGACGGCGCCTTTGATATCACAATCACACCGCTCGTAGAGCTCTGGGATGTGCAAAGCAAAGCCAGCCAGGTTTCCGAAGGTGAGACGACAGAGGAAGCACTGGCCTCCGGCCTGATTCCTTCTGATGAGGAGATTGAAGAGGCGCTTTTGCACATTGATTATACAACAGTCTCCTGCGAAGGCACGACGGTTACTCTCTCTGACCCCGATGCAGAAATCGACCTCGGCGGCATCGCGAAAGGGTACATCGCGGATTGTCTGGAGGAATACCTGCTTTCCGCTGGGATTGAGAGCGCTCTGATTAATCTCGGAGGCAACGTGCAGACCGTCGGCACGAAACCGGATGGCAGCAGCTGGAAAATCGGTATCCAGAAACCCTTCGGCGGGAGTTCGGATATCATAACGGTAGTGGAATGTACCGGTGAATCGGTTGTCACCTCCGGCACCTATGAGCGATATTTTGAGGTGGACGGGATCATTTATCATCACATTCTCGACCCGAATACCGGATATCCAGCGGACAACGGGCTTGTCAGTGTCACAATCCTGGCTGACTCCTCGACCATCTGCGACGCCCTCAGCACGACCTGCTTCGTCCTCGGCCTGGAAGATGGCCTGGATCTGATCGAATCCATTGACGGCGTAGAAGCCCTGTTTATCACAGAAGACGAGACCATGTACCGCACAAGCGGATTCCCCGAAGATTGAAAGGACGCACAAAACATGCTCCATGAAATACAGCCTTTAAATAAAGAAGAAATACAGCTGATCGAGGGAATAGAGTTCCGCTCAATCCTAATGGAAAGGATTCCATCCCAGGAGCAAGCCCCAAAAAGCGCTGCTTCTGCTCTCTTTTTTGATATTGAGACAACTGGTCTATCCGCGGACAGATCCTTTGTCTTTCTGATCGGCTGCATCTGCTGTGAAGAGGGAAAATGGAACCGCCATCAGTTCTGTATCCGCCTGGTACAAGAAGAGAGCCTCCTGCTCTCTTCCTTTTTCGAGATCACCAAAAAAGCCCGTTTCCTGGTTCATTTTAACGGCAATACCTTTGACATCCCTTTTATTGAGAAACGAGCTGCCGCAAATGGGCTTTGTTCTTGCTTTGATGGCCTGCTCTCCATAGACCTCTATCAGCACTTCCGTCCGTTGCGCAAGATTCTGAATCTTCCACATATGAATCAGAGCTTCCTGGAAAAATACATTGGATGGGAGCGGGAAGATACGCTTAGCGGAAAAGAAGTCGTTTCCCTGTTCTGGAACTATGCGTCCTCACCAGAAACAGCCATAGAAAAGACGCTCTCCCCTGCCGCCCCCGACATCAATGACACTTCCACGGAGCAAACCGCAGAACTGCTTCTGCTTAGGCACAACCGCGATGATCTTCTTGGCATGCTGCAGATTCTGAAACTTGAAGCATACTGTATGCTTTTTTCCGGTCAAGATTCCATGTTTCAAACAATCTCTGTATCAGATTCGCATTCTGCGCTGCAGTTCCATTTTACCACAGCTCTGCCGCTGCCCCACCCGCTGCAGCTGACAAGGCCAGTTTTCAAAAAGGAAGAAAACAGCCCAGTCCTGACACTGTCCGTAAACGCCTCATCCGGAAACCTCACTGTTCCCATTTTCTGCGAAACGCTCCGTTATTACATTCCGGATTATAAAAATTATTATTACCTTCCCCTGGAGCAACAGGCGATTCACAAAAGCGTCGCCTCCTATGTTGCCAAAGAATACCGTGTTCCCGCTAAGCCTGATACCTGTTATGTAGAAAAGACAGGACTCTTTCTGCCGCTCCCGCAAAGCTTTCCGGCGTCAGATGATTTCGCTTTTCTAAAGGAAAAACTGATTTTTCGTGAAAGCTATGATGCAAAGCAGTTTTTCTTTGAATATACGGAAGGTACGGAACAACCGAAGGAGTTTTTGAGTTCCTACTGCAAAGCATGTCTTACTCTCATCTTTCGAGAATAATCTTTGTGCGTCAGATGCGTATTACGAAGCAATCATGTACCTATGCATCTGTGCGCAGCAATTCTATCCGAAAGGAAAGCTCGAAGGACTTTCCATTTAGAAAAAAAGAGGAAAGGCATCCTATGTCCCTTCCTCTCTTCTGCTATCATTCATTCTTTCTGAATCAATTATTCCTCAGAAGTCTCAGCAACCGGTGCTTCATCCTCTACAGGAGCTTCCTCTTCTGCCGGTGCCTGTACAGGCGCCTGATTCTCGATTGCCTTCATGCTCAGGCTGATCTTGTGATCCTCGCCGTTGAAATCGACAACCTTTGCCTCAATCATCTGACCAACCTTCAGAATATCGGACGGCTTATTCACATGATTGTGTGAGATCTGAGAAACATGAAGCAGCGCATCTACGCCCGGCTCAAGCTCGATAAACGCGCCAAAGTCAGTCATTCTGGCAACTCTGCCCTCTACAATAGTGTCTCTCGCATACTTCTCACCAGCAGTCAGCCACGGATTCTGATCTGCAAACTTCAGGCTGAGTGCAATCTTGCTGCCATTGATATCCTTGATCAGAACAGTCAGCTTCTGTCCTACCTTGAAGACCTTCTTCGGGTTCTCTACATGTCCCCAGGACATCTCAGAGATATGAAGCAGACCATCTGCTCCGCCCAGATCAACAAACGCACCAAAATCAGTTACGTTCTTCACAACACCATCTACCACATCGCCCGGCTGGATACGCTCGAAGAGCTCCTTCTGCATCTGCTCCTTCCGAGCTACCAGAATCTGCTTGCGATCACCAATGATGCGTCTTCTTCTTGGATTAAACTCCGTAATAATAAACTCGATTTCCTGGCCGGCATACTTCTCAAGATTCTTCTCATAAGTATCGGAAACAAGGCTCGCCGGGATAAAAACTCTCGTCCCCTCTACGACAACACTGAGTCCGCCTGTCAGCACCTGTACAACCGGTGCTGTAAGTACTTCCTGAGAGTTAAACGCTTCTTCCAGTCTCTTGTTTCCCTTCTCGGCAGCGAGACGTTTGTAGGTAAGAACAACCTGGCCGTCGCCATCGTTCACCTTCAAAACCTTCGCCTCCATTTTGTCATTCACCTGGACAAGATTTCGAAGGTCCACATTTGATTCGTTTGTGTATTCGCTTCTGGTAATAATTCCGTCTGCTTTATATCCAATGTTAAGGATGATTTCATCTTCCTTGACATCAATCACAGTCCCTTCGACTACCTCCCCATTATGAATTGTTTTGAATGATTCATCCAGCATTTGATCAAAACTCATTTCTGACATGTTTTGATACCTCCTCAATCAATTTATTTGGGGTCGATGCCCCTGCTGTAATGCCTACGCAGCCCATGGATGGCAATAGTCGAATATCCAAATCTTTCATAGTTTGTATATATAAAGTATTTGCACATTCCGTCTTGCATATCTCAAACAACTTACGTGTATTCGAGCTATGGGTACCTCCTATCACGATCATACAATCCGCTCTGCTCGCTATCGTGCGGGCTTCCGACTGACGTTCCTCAGTCGCGCTGCATATCGTACACATGACATCTGTAGTATCATAACGCATTTTTAAAATAATTTCAACTAATTTATCAAATTTCTTGTAATTAAATGTCGTTTGCGAGACGACGGAAAGCGGCTTTGCTGACAGTGGACGGAATTTCTCCGCCTCTTCCTCCGTACCGATCACCGTCACCGGCCCGTCTGCCCATCCTTTGATTCCCTCAACCTCCGGATGGCCGTCATTTCCGATGATCACAATTTCACTGCCGGCCGCGCTGCGCTCCTCTACAATCCGATGAATCTTCTTGACAAATGGACAGGTCGCATCAACCATCTGCAGACCATTCTTTTCAATCAGCGTATAAATTCTCCGCGGTACACCGTGGGAGCGAATAATGACCGTTCCTTCCTTCACCCGGCATAGTTCCTCTTCGCCGTTAATAACCTGAACGCCTTTTTCGGAAAGTTCGCGGACGACCTCTTCATTATGAATAATCGGACCATATGTATAAATAGGTTTCTGGCCTTCCTCGATCTGGCGGTACACCTGATCAACAGCGCGTTTTACCCCAAAACAGAAGCCGGCCGTTTTTGCGACAACTACTTCCATACAATTCTCCTGACTCAACCGGCACATTCCGTATTTGACAGCAGCTCATCATAAATCTCATCCGCCATCGCGTGTACATCTGCCCGCGGAATCTCTTTGCAAATGCTCTTCGCAAGCATGACAAGAAGCTGCTTACGCAGTTCTTCTTCTGTTCTCTCCCGATCTCCATTCAGCGCGATGACTGCGCCCCGTCTCCGATCAATCGACACAAAGCCCTCATCCCGCAGCACAGCATAAGCTTTATTTACCGTATGCATATTAATACCGATATCGCCCGCCAGCTGCCGCACAGAAGGAAGCGGGTCACCTTCCCTGATCATGGATCTCGCAATTCCCAGCACGATCTGATTGCGAAGCTGCATATACAGTGCTTCTTCACTCTGGAAGTCTATCTCTATCAGCATTTTTTCTCTCCTTTGTACCATTCTGCCTTCTTGGCAGGGCTTTTCGCGGTTTCCTGTACGTTCTCATACGGTCTTCGCAGCGAGTACGGAGACCTGTAGGTTATTAAAGATCAATATAATCGATGTCTACCTCACCGTTTTCGCTGTTTGTTTCCTTCGGCGGCGTATAGCGCGGCTGTTCTTTCAGAGGCTCATATTCCGGCATCCGCTTTGCCTGATTTCTGGCTTTCGAAGGTTTCGGAACAGTCGCAGGATCATCTGCGTTCTGCTGTCCCCTCGTCTGAGTTTCTGACTCATAAAACGTATCGCGACCAGTACGGTCAAATACGTCCTCATCCGGCTCCTGTACCTGCTGATGCCTGGTATCCTCCACAATTACCGGTTTTTCTTTTTTCTTTTTGCTCTTTTTCTGTTTTGCTTTTTTCTTCGGCTGCTCCTCTTCCGTATCCTCCGGCGCCTTGCGTCCGGAATTATAATTCAGCCCCCTGTAATTTTTCAGTTCTGATTTCAAATCTTTATTTTTCAGAAGAAGATTAATCACAACAAACAGTAGTACGACACACAGAGCAATCATGCCATACAGAATCTTCATCAGAAGGTCAACGCGGTCGCGATAAGAACTGGTTTCTGCTTTCAGAGTATCAATCGTATTTTCCGCTTCTTCAAGAGTTTCCCTCGCCACACTCACGTAGCGGGAATCCTCCGTCTCCGCTTCCGTCTCTGTCTGCACCTCAGTCTCTGTCTGCGTTTCTGTCTCCACTTCTGCTGCTTCTGCCGTCACGTAAAGATAATACGTATAAGCATCGCCGTTCTCCGCAACCACCACAATAGAAACAGTCGTTGAACCATCTGTCAGATCTGTACCAGAAATACTGTCAATATAGGCTGCGCTGTTGGATGTTGTTGGACTTAACGACAGGGAAGTCGTCCCCGCCGGAACGGTCACTTCATACTCCGTCGTGCCATAAGCAAATTCCGGCGATACGACCGCTCCCTCAGTCGTAATGCCCAGCGATGATAAGGAATTATCCGCCGAAAGGCTGTCTGCCGCTGCGAACACACTGCACAGCCACAGCATCGTGGCAAGCAAAAGCAAGGCTGCCCGGTTTTTTTTCTTTCCTACAAGAATAGATGATACCATTTTCATTTATACTCTCCTTAACTGCCCACTGAGTTTTCTCACTCAGCGGTTTGCCTTCTGACTAAGCCTCGTCTATCGCCTTCCCGATATCATGACGATAATATTTATTTGCGAAAGAAATCCACTCTACCGCCTCATACGCGTTCGCACGGGCTGCTTTCAGATCCGTACCAGTCGCAGTCACGCCCAGCACACGTCCGCCATTCGTCACAATGTCTCCATCCTTTTTCGCGGTTCCGGCGTGGAATACATAATAGCCATCTTTTCCGCGGAAAGCATCAAGGCCTTCAATTTTCAGTCCTTTCTCATAGTGAACAGGATAGCCGTCCGATGCTAATACAACGCATACCGCTGCATTGTCTGCAAATTCCAGATCTACCTGATCAAGGGTTCCGTCGATACACGCTTCAAAAACCTCTATAATATCCGTCTTCATGCGAGGCAAAACAACCTGTGCCTCCGGATCTCCGAAACGCGCATTGTATTCCAGCACCTTCGGTCCGTCCGCCGTCAGCATCAGTCCGAAGAAAATGATCCCCTTAAATGGGCGCCCTTCCGCAGCCATAGCATCCACTGTCGGCTGATAAATATGCTCCCGGCAGTATTCGTCAATCTCTTTCGTATAGAATGGACTCGGGGAAAAAGTTCCCATGCCGCCAGTATTCAAACCAGTATCTCCGTCTCCCGCACGCTTGTGGTCCTGGGCGGAAGTCATGGGCTTAATCGTCTTTCCATCCACATAAGAAAGAACTGATACCTCACGTCCGGTCATAAACTCCTCAACCACCATACAGTTCCCGGCACTGCCGAACTTCTTATCCAGCATAATCTCTTTCACACCGGCCTTCGCCTCATCGAGCGTATTGCAAATCAGCACGCCCTTTCCAAGCGCCAGTCCGTCCGCTTTCAGCACAATTGGAAGCTTCGCGCTTTCCAGATAGTGAAGCGCCTCATCCGCGTCTGTAAAGCTCTCATATGCAGCTGTCGGAATACCATATTTCTTCATCAGATCCTTTGAAAAAGCCTTTGAGCCTTCCAGAATAGCCGCATTCTTCCGCGGCCCGAAAACACGCAGCCCCTGCGCTTCAAACACATCCACAATACCTCCGACAAGCGGATCATCCATGCCGACAACCGTCAGATCAATCTGCTTTTCCTTTGCAAATGCTGCCAGTCTGTCAAATTCCATCGCCCCGATCGCCACACACTCTGCGTATTCCGCGATTCCGGCATTGCCCGGCGCGCAGTATATCTTATCCACACTCGGACTCTGCGCTACCTTCCATGCAATCGCATGCTCTCTTCCGCCGCTGCCTATGATTAAAACTCTCATTTTATTCTTCCTCCATATGCGGTACTTTATAACTCTGACACATCAAAATCCGAAAGTTCCTTATTCCAGGATAGTCACGCGCCCATTTTCAACCTGTACCTTGCCGTTTGCAATCAGATGGATCGCCTGAGGCAAAATCACCCACTCTGCCTGCTCCATCACACGGCGCTGCAGCGCCTCCGGCGTATCTCCTTGTTTCACCTCGACCGCTTTCTGCAGAATAATCGGTCCTGTATCCGTGCCGCCATCCACAAAATGCACGGTCGCCCCTGTCACCTTCACGCCGCGCGCAAGTGCCTGCTCGTGCACCTTCAATCCATAATAGCCGGTACCGCAGAAGGACGGAATCAGCGCCGGATGGATATTTATAATACGGTTTGGGAAAGCATCAACGACACACTGCGGAATCACCACCAGACAGCCGGCCAGGACAACCAGATCTGCCCCCGCCTCCTGCAAAAGAGTCAGAAGCGCCTGATCAAACTGTTCCGGATTCGGATACTGTTTTCTGGTAATACAGGCAGTCGCAATCCCAGTCTTTTTCGCGCGCTCCAGCGCATAGGCCTTCGTGCTGTTGCTGATTACTCGCACAACCTGCGCATTCGTCACCTTTCCCGCATCAATCGCGTCGAGAATCGCCTGAAGATTCGTTCCTCCGCCGGAAACCATCACTGCGAGTTTTAGCATAAGTCTACTCCTTTTTCTCCTGCTTCCACATAACCAATCTCATACACGGTCTCACCTGCAGCCGTGATTGCAGCTTTCGCCTTTTCCACATCCGCCGGATCCACTGCCACTGCCATGCCGATACCCATGTTATATGTATTATACATCATATGTTCCTCAATTTCACCTTTTTTTGCAAGCAAATGGAAAATCGCCGGAACCGGATAACTGTCCTTTCGGATCACCGCACGCATACCTTCCGGCAGCATTCTCGGCACATTCTCATAAAATCCGCCGCCGGTGATATGGCTGCACGCCTTCACACGAACGCCTGCTTCCTTCACTTCCCGAAGCGCTTTCACATAAATGCGCGTTGGAGTCAGAAGTGTCTCGCCAAGCGTACCGCCCAATTCCTCGTAATACGTCATAAGCGCTTCCTTTTCCATCGGGAACACCTTGCGCACGAGAGAAAAACCATTGCTGTGCACTCCGGAAGAAGCAATCCCCAGAATCACATCCCCCGCTTTCAGATCCGCGCCAGTGATCAGGTCCTTCTCATCGACCACACCTACCGCAAATCCGGCCAAATCATACTCTTCCTCCGGCATCAGCCCCGGATGCTCTGCGGTCTCGCCGCCAATCAGCGCTGCCCCGGACTGCGCACAGCCCTCAGCTACGCCTCCCACAATCGCCGCAATCTTTTCCGGAACATTTTTCCCGCACGCGATATAATCCAGGAAAAACAGCGGTTCCCCGCCCGCGCAGGCAATATCATTCACACACATCGCAACACAGTCAATCCCGATCGTATCATGCTTATCTAAAAGAAATGCCAGTTTCAATTTCGTGCCAACTCCGTCTGTACCGGAAACCAGCACCGGATTTTCCATCTTTTTGACCGCATCCATCGAAAACGCGCCGGAAAACCCGCCAATATTCGTCAGCACCTCCGGGCGCATCGTCTTTTTAATATGCTCTTTCATCAGCTCCACCGAGCGATACCCTGCTTCAATGTCAACCCCTGCATTTTTGTAATCCATGTCGTCCTCCCGTATTCATGATCCAACTATGAGAACAGCAGGCCGCAGACCGCCTTCTCCGAAGGCTATATGCCGCTTACGCGTCATATGTCTGTGGCTTGATGGGCGTCTACGTTCCACTTCGGTTGGCGCTAAACGATCGTCCACTGGACGATCAGCGCCCGCCCATCCCGAAAAGAAAATACAGCCTTTAGCAGGTGAACCTGCCCATCTCCGCTTCGCTCCGGTCGGTGCTAAACGAGCGCCACTGGCGCTCAGCACCTGTCTTTTCTTTTCGATGCTGTTCAGAACTGTTACAATTTTATTTTGCGCGGCTCTCCGCATAAGCCTTATAACCCACTTCCTGCAGTTTTGCGTCCTTCGCCTCGACCTGCTCTTTTAATTCTTCTGCATAATCCTTTACTTTCTGCAAGAGTTCAGGATCAGAGGTCGCCAGAATCTTTGCTGCCAGAATTCCTGCGTTCGCACCGCCATTGATTGCCACCGTCGCCACTGGTATCCCGGAAGGCATCTGTACAATCGAATACAGGGAATCCCGGCCGCCAAGGGACGTCGTATGCATCGGGATTCCGATCACCGGCATCGGGAAAATCGCCGCGCACATGCCCGGCAGATGCGCCGCCATCCCCGCTCCAGCGATAATCACCTTAAAACCTTTCTCTTCCGCCGTCTTTGCGTATTCATAAAAAACATCCGGCTCTCTGTGTGCGGAAATAATCGTCATCTCATAATCAATCCCAAACTTTTCCAGCATATCCGCTGCCTTGCTCATCACTGGCATGTCCGAATCGCTGCCCATCACAATACCAACCTTTGCCATTGTTCTGCTCCTTTCCGTATTCAAATGACAACTGCTTTGATTCTACCTGTTAAAAAGCGCGTTGTCAATCATTTCAGTTCTTTCCTGTCTGTTTCCATTTATCCAGCTGGCTGTAGACATATTCGAAATCCGGCGTTCCCATAAGATCATAGGGCGTCGCCTGATAGACGTAATAATTCAGCCAGTTCGTATAAAGATTGTTCGCATGAGAGCGCCACATCAAAAGTGGCTTGACTGAGGGGTCGTCATCCTTATAATAATTTTTCGGGATCTCGATCGGCAGATTCTTATTGAGATCACGATGGTATTCTCCGTCAAGTGTCACACGATCGTATTCCGGATGCCCCATCACAAAAATTCTGCGACCGCCGTCGGCCATCGCCAGAAACATCCCCGCCTCATCCGACTCCGCGAGAATCGTAATTTCTTTCACTTTCCGAATCTCTTCGATTGGAACCTCCGTATGGCGAGAATGCGGCGCGAGAAACATATCATCAAACCCGCGCACAAGAGGAATCTTCCGATTTTTTACACGATGCCAGAATAATCCGAACATTTTTTTGTCCAGCAATCTTTTTTGCAGACCATAAAAATGATAAAGAGACGCCTGAGCCGCCCAGCACAGAAAAATCGTCGACGTCACATGCATATTTGTCCAATCCATGATCTCCGTCAGCTCTTGCCAATAGTCCACTTCTTCAAATTCCATCATCTCGACCGGAGCTCCGGTAATAATCATGCCGTCAAAGCGCTGGTTTCGAATTTCAGAAAATTCCACGTAAAATTTATTCAGATGGCTCAGCGAGGTGTTTTTGGCCTCATGCGAGGTTACCTTCACAAACGTCACTTCGACCTGCAGCGGTGTATTCGACAGCGAACGCAGAAGCTGCAGCTCCGTTTCCTCCTTAAGCGGCATTAGATTCAGAATCGCAATATGAATCGGGCGAATGTTCTGATGCACCGCACGGCTCTCATCCATCACGAATATATTTTCCCGCTCCAGTATTTCCTTCGCTGGAAGCTCACTTTGTACCTTAATCGGCATCTATTGATCCCTCCTGTATCCTTCATTCTTATCAATCCGGCTGGAAAAAGCTATCCTCTTTTAGACTGCGTTACTCTCAGCTTCGCACATTCCCAGAAAATCTGATTCCGAAAGGATCGGAATTCCCAGCTCCTTCGCCTTTTTATTCTTCGTCGAGGAAGACGTGGTATCATTATTAATCAGATAATCCGTTTTTTTCGTGACACTTCCGGTCACCTTGCCGCCCCGCTCCTCGATAAAGGCTTTCAATTCATTGCGGTTCGCAAACTGCTCCACGCTACCGGTGATCACAAAGGTTTTGCTGGCCAGGCTTTGCTGCGAGTCATCAGCGGAAAACTCCGGTTTTTCCACATGAAGCTCCGGCAGCAGCTGGTCCAGCGCCCGCTGATTATCCCCATCCGCAAAATAATCCACCACGGAGGACGCTATCACCTCGCCGAGTCCCTCGATTTCTGCGAGGCGCTCTGCTGTCGCGGAACGCACCTGGTCCAGTTCATAGGCAAACGAACGGCAGATCAGCTTTGCGTTCGCCACGCCGATATTCGGAATGCCCAGCCCGTAAAGCAGCCGCGGCAATGTCGTCTCTCTGGCTCGCTCCGTGCTCTGAATCAGGTTGGCATAGGATTTTTCTCCAAAGCCTTCCATCTGTAAGATCTCCTCCCGATACTCAGCCAGATGAAAAATGTCAGCAAACGTATGAATAAAACCATGCCCGATAAATTTCTCCAGCGTTGCCTCTGAAAGTCCTTCTATATTTAAAGCATCACGGCTGACGAACAGCGTGAACGATTTGATCTTTTTTGCACTGCATTTTTCATTGGTGCAGTAGAGTGTCTCAACCGCATCCATTTCCCGCAGCGAAGTACTTCGGATTTCCGTTGCACCTCCGCAGGCGGGACAGACCCTGGGAATTTCGACATTATCGCTTTTTGTCAGGTTCTCCGCAATCTGCGGGATAATCATATTCGCCTTATAGACCGTGATCCGGTCTCCGATGCCGAGCTTCAGGGATCTTAAAATACTGATGTTGTGAACACTCGCCCGGCTGACCGTACTTCCTTCCAGCTCAACCGGTTCAAAAATCGCAACCGGATTAATCAGACCAGTGCGCGACGGACTCCACTCAATCTCCAGCAAACGCGTCTCCATCGTCTCATCTTTCCATTTGAAAGCAATAGAATCCCGAGGAAATTTCGCCGTGCGTCCAAGCGAGCGTCCATAAGCAATGTCATCATAGAGCGCCACCAGACCATCTGAGGGCACCTCGTAATGCTGTATTTTTTCCGCAAACCACTGCACTGTCTCCGGCACCTGAGCCGCAGTCACCTTCTTATACTCTACTGCCTCAAACCCCTGGCTTCTCAGCCATTCCAGCTGTTTCCCTCTGGAATTCTGAAAATCGACCCCCTCCGCTTTCACAAGTGCAAATGCATAAAATCGCACATGACGCTTCGCTGTTATCTCATTGTTCAGCTGACGCACCGAACCGCTGCACAGATTCCGCGGATTCTTATAGCGCGCTTCCACATCGTCGATTTCCTCATTGATCCGCTGAAACTCCGGATAAGTGATAATCGCCTCTCCGCGCAGCACCAGTTCCCCCTGATAGGGAATCCGAAGCGGAATATTCTGAAAGACCTTCGCGTTATTGGTAATCACCTCGCCGATCTCGCCATTGCCGCGCGTGACTGCTTTCACCAGCGTCCCTCCCTGATAGGTCAGCACTACCGTCAACCCATCCAGCTTCCAGGAAAGTAAAATCGCATGGTCGCCCGCGAAATCCGCCAACGCCTCGGCCGACTTTGTCTTATCAAGAGAAAGCATCGGCGTCTCGTGCCGTTCCTTTGGCAGCACATCCAGAGCCTCATACCCCACCGACACGGTTGGGCTGCCTGCAAGCACCGTCCCAGTCTCCTTCTCCAGTGCAGCCAGTTCATCATACAGGCGGTCATATTCCAGATTGCTCATAATCTCCTCGTCCGCCTGATAATACGCTCTGGATGCCTCTGTCAGCAGGACGGAAAGCTCCTTCATACGTTCCAGCTTCTGATTCATGTTCTTTTCCCTTTCTCGATCTTCCTATACGCTCCTGATTTTCCCGAACCACGACTTTCTATCCTGCCCGCTCCTGGCTTTGCAGCACCAGGATTTTCTGCCCGGCCTGCTCCTGGCTTTGCAGCACCGCGATAATCTGTTTTGCCAGCTTCGGGGTTTTTCGAATCGCGCAGCAGTTCGCAGAGCCTTGCGTACTCGCTGCGGCTGGCCGGTCGATATTCCCCGGGTTTCAAATCCCCCAGTTCAATATTCATCACGCGCACACGCACCAGCTTCGTCACCTGATACCCCAGCGACGCGCACATTCGGCGAATCTGCCGGTTCAGCCCCTGTGTGAGAATAATCCGGAAACGGTTTTTCCCCGCCAGGAACACCTGACACGGCCGCGTCGTCACATCCAACTCTTCCAGGTACACGCCCCGCGAAAGCTTTTCCAGAAAATCCGGGCGGATTTCCCGGTTCACCGTCACCACATACTCTTTCTCATGGTAATTTCCGGCGCGCATGATTTTATTCAGAATATCCCCATAATTTGTCATCAAAAGGAGGCCTTCGGAATCCTTATCCAGCCTGCCAATTGAGAAAACCCGTTTCGGGTAATCCAAAATATCGTAAACCGTCGTATCTCCCCATCGCCGGTCGGTCGTACAGACCACTCCCGCAGGCTTATTCATCACAAGCAAAACCATCTCCCGCTCCGGCGTAATCCCTTTTCCATCCACTGCAACGCTCTGACCGGGAGAGACCTTCTGCCCCATCACAGCAGCCCGTCCGTCCACTGTCACCCGGCCTGCTTCCACCAGGCGGTCAGCCTCACGCCTCGAGCAATAGCCCGCATCGCTTAAATATTTATTAAGCCGAATCGGCTCTCCTCTGCTTTTTTTCATGCCTTCCCGCATATACATACCTGCCCTTCAAAAACGTTGCACGAAGTCTACTATAACACATCAGGACTTTTCAGACAAGGAAAAGAAAAGGGAGCAATGAAAATCTTCACCGCTCCCACTCCTGTCTACTATCAGCCTGCCGTCAGAACATCACCCAACAGCCGAAAGGTATTCCGTCATAACATATCCTTCTACGGTACTCCCCGTCGAATCAATATAAGAAATTCTCGACCAGCCGCTATCCAGATTTTCTAATACCTCCACCTGTGATCCGGCAACCAGCGAACCGAGCTTCTCACTGTCAGCGGAAGCTTCGCTGCGGACGTTCACACCTGTACTCGCGCCAATCTGCATCGTACCAAGCGTTCCATCCGAACTGCTGTCTGAAGAATCGTCATCTGAATCATCATCGGAATCACTTGTCGTCGTCCTGGACTCAATGTACTGCGCCAGATCCTCATCTGCCTCGCATCTTTCCGTCAATGTATTGCTGACATCCGCGATCAGTGCCTGCACATCTGAATCCGTCTGACGCTCCTGCACGTAAGCCGTAATCTCCGATGTGTAATCACTGGTCTGCACCACCAGCAGCGTTCCGTCCGAATCCGGCTGCACATACAGTTCACGCAGCGTCGGCGCCTCTGTCTCAATACCGGTCAGCTTCAGTTCCATATAAACGTATACCACATAGGAGCCATCCGTCAGTCCGGACTTAGAATAGGTCATAATATCATTATAAGACTCCACAGCAGTATCCATCGCCGCTACCGTCGCACGGGCGCTGTCATCAAACGTCTTTCCGCACAGAGTCTCCAGTGTGTCATAATCCTGGTCGCCGATCGCCGTCCAGTAAGCGGTAGCGAGCTCAAGCAAATCTGCCTGATCCTTGACAAGCGCTTCCTCCGTATCATCCGCTACCGTTTCTTCCTCCGTCTGCACATCGGTCTGCTGCTCCGTCTTATTCTGAGAACTGTTCGACGAAGAAGTACCAATATGTGTTACCAGGCGCACGGCAAAGACAGCAATAATAATCAGTAAAAGAATCGCCAGTCCCAAAAGTATATAGCGAAGATTGTCTGATATCCACTCTCTGATGTCGTCTAACATAGATTTTTACCCCTCCCTGTATTCCGTATGCCGTCACGCCCTTCATCTGCAGCACACAGTGATTTTATTTTCCGGATGGAATCCGATCTTGTGCGCAACAATTCTGAAAAAAAGAGAAAAACCCGCTGCGTCCAATCAATTTTCAGAATAATAGCACATAAACTATATGTTAGTTTAGCATATTTGCTGAAATATGTAAACACTATTTTCTTAAGAGAATCTAAATTTTACATGAGAAAACAGTTGAAAAATATGGGCGAATAAGGTAGAATAAAAAAGATATTGCTATACGAATATATGGAGGAGAACGAAAAAATGATTGTAGCAGGTGATTTCAGAAATGGTATTACGATTGAAATGGACGGCAGCATTTATCAAATTATCGAGTTCCAGCATGTAAAGCCGGGCAAAGGTGCCGCATTTGTCAGAACCAAGTTAAAAAATATTATCAGCGGCGGCGTGGTAGAGAAGTCTTTCCGTCCGACTGAGAAGTTTCCGACAGCCCGTATTGACCGCGTAGAGATGCAGTACCTCTACTCAGACGGCGATCTCTATTATTTCATGAACACAGAGACCTACGACCAGATCGGACTGAACAGCGACGCGATTGGTGATTCTCTGAAGTTTGTTAAGGAAAACGAGATGGTGAAAGTCTGCTCCCACAACGGCAATGTTTTCGCTGTAGAGCCGCCTCTCTTCGTAGAACTTGAAGTGACCGAGACCGAGCCAGGTCTAAAGGGCGATACCGTGACAGGCGCATCCAAGCCGGCTACTGTAGAGACCGGTGCGACCGTCTATGTTCCGCTGTTTGTCAACACAGGGGACAGGCTCAAGATTGACACCCGTACAGGAGAATATCTCTCCCGCGTGTGATCGGATTTCTTTTATAACTGTGCATAACACCGCATGGTGCTTTTTCTGGCATCATGCGGTGTTTTTTACATCTTTTTATTTTTTACATTTCTTTTTCATTTTCTACTTGATTTGTGTAACCTGCTGTGATATAATCTGCGTTGTAGCAAAACAACATTCATCAAAAGAAAGGTGGTATCGATTGAATTACAGTCAGTTTTTAGAAACGATTACGAAAGAAGTCCGGGAGCGCACAGACCCGAAGGCCAGGATCTGCATCAGTTCGATTCAGAAAATAAACCTGCCGATGATGGACGGCATGACGATCCTGCTCCCTGGAGAAAACACCGCTCCCACCATCTACCTGGATTCCTATTATCAGGAATATCTTGAAGGCGCCAGTCTTTCCGGTCTCGCTGAGAAAATACTCAGCTTCCACTCCGAGAATCAGACCATCCCAGCCTGCGACATCTCCTTCTTTACGAATTTCGAACAGGCCCGGAAGCGCATCATCTGCCGCCTGGTAAACTGTGAGATGAACCAGCAGCTTCTGAAGGAAATCCCGCATCTTTGTTTCCTTGATCTGGCGGTCGTCTATTACTATGAGATGGAAATCAATTCCTCCGGCCACTCCGGCATCCTCGTGCGAAATACACATATGGAGATGTGGGGAATCGACCTTTGCCAGCTGCATGCCATCGCCATCCGCAATACACGCACATTGCTTCCATACCGGTTCGGAACGATGGATTTGCTAGCAGAGCTCACCGATATCCCGTTTCCCCCGCGTGACCCCGATGCACCGCCCATGTACATCCTCACAAACGAACAACTGTGCTACGGTGCCGTCAACATCATCTTCGACGACATCCTGCACACTGTCAGTGACAAAGTCGGAGGCGACTTCTACGTCCTCCCAAGCAGCATACACGAATGTCTGATTTTGCCAATCTTCAGCTGGAACGAAAAAGATCCGGAAAAGCTCCAGAGTATCGTAAGAGAAATCAATCAAAAATACGTTTCTGTCGAGGATATTCTCGGCAACCACATTTATCGCTACAGCCGGGCTGTTCAAAAACTTGGCCTTGTTTCCTGCCTGTAAACTGATAGAAAAATCCCGGCAGTAGACGAATCTCCTGCCGGGACTTTCTATCATAAAATTTCGCACACCTGAAGGGATTCGAACCCCTGACACGTGGTACCGGAAACCACTGCTCTATCCCCTGAGCTACAGGTGCAATCCGTGTACGGTTTCCCGCGCACGAAAGTTATCTTACCACATTTTTTTTTTATTGTAAAGGAAAAATTATTTTCCTTTCACGCTTCAGCCATGGACAATCTCTTTCTCCCGCAAAGCAAAGCCACAGTTTCGGAAATAACCGCTTTACTCACCAGCGTACCAGGCACGCCGCGCTGGAAAGTCCTCCGCCAAAAGCCACCATAACAATCAGTTCTCCCTCCTGGAACTTTCCGGCACGGTTCCATTCATCCAATACCAGTGGAATGCTGGCTGCGGAAGTGTTGCCATATTTCTGAAGATTCACACAGAAGTGATCCGCGGGGACGCCCTTCAGACGCCTGGAAGCACTGTCGATGATGCGCTTATTCGCCTGATGTGGAACCACCCAGTCCAGGTCTTCTTCACGAAGCCCGGCTTTTGCCAGCACCTCATCTACCCGTTTAGGCAGATTGCTCACGGCGAATTTGTAGGTTTCCTGCCCATCCATATAGACAAGCGGAAGCTTTTCTTCCTTTTCAAACCAGGGTGAAATTCCGTTTTTCGTGGGAATCGCGATCACCTCATCGCCGCCCGCCGTGACAAAAGAGGATGCCAGATAATTTTCACCCGGCTCCAGCACCGCTGCTCCCGCTCCATCCCCAAAGAGCACCGCGGTCGAACGATCATGCCAGTTCACAATGCGGGACATGGCTTCCGCCCCGATAATCAGCATTTTGCGAATGCCGCCACGCGCAAAAAATGCAGCCGCAGTATCCATCAGATAAATCCAGCCTGTGCAGGCCGCGCTCAAATCCACACAGGGGCACTGCGCTCCCAAAGCCCGTTGCACCAGAGCCGCCATCGAAGGACATATGTACTCCCCGCTGATGGTCGCGCAAAGAATCATATCAATCTCATCCGGTGTAGTGTTCGCGTTTTCCAGCGCATTTTTCGCCGCTCCAATCGCCAGATCAGAAGTCGTCTCTGTCGTACAGATATGCCTCTGCTCAATCCCGCTGCGGCTCCGGATCCACTCATCACTCGTATCCAGGAATACCGTCAGATCATCATTCGTCACGACACGGGACGGCACACAGCTCCCCGTACCAATGATCTTGAAACTCTTCGGCGCTGTGCCCACGCATTCCCTTGCATTGTTTTCGTTTTTCGTATTTTCTGCAGTCAGATTGGTTCCTGTCATATTTTTCTTCTCCTGATTTTTCTAACCATGAGCGGTCCCCTGTCAAAAACCAAAGGGATTACGCCCACATTTTTTCAAAAAAGTCTGATTTATTGTATCTCAATATCCGAAATACCACAAGACAAAATTGCAGTTTTCATTGTAAAAAAACCCTTACTATAGTAAAATACAGAAATATTAGGGAGCGAAACACAAAGAATGATTGCTGTCATACAGCATAACGAGAAACGAATCGAGGAGATTACATGCAAAAATCAAAGCACACGCGGCCAGCTATTCCCTGTCTGCTGCTTGTCTTTCTTCTTATTATTAATGGCGTTGCCTCTTACTATTCCCCTATACTCGATCTGTATCTGGGAAATTACTCATCCTCTGCCACAGCCACCGAAAAAGAAGTCACTGCTGAAGACGCTGCCGCACTGGCGCTGGAGATACAGGCAGAATCCACAGTGCTGCTCCAAAATGAAAATGATACCCTGCCTCTGGACAATAGCATCACAAAGGTGAACGTCTTTGGCTGGGCTTCCACCCAGTGGCTGGGCGGCGGCAGCGGTTCCGGCGGCGTTTCCGAGGTCGAGGTCGACCTGCTGCAGGCGCTCTCCGATTACGGTATCTCCTACAACACCAGCCTGACCGAAATGTATCAGAATTTTGCGTCCAGCCGGGAATATACCAACTCTCTAAACGCTTCCCCCGAAGAATGCTGCCGTCTCTACGAGCCTTCCATAGATAATGCAGATTATTACAGCGAAGAGCTCCTTTCGGAAGCAAAAGACTGGTCCGATACTGCTCTCGTCGTCATCGGGCGTTTTTCCGGCGAAAGCAACGATATACCAACGGCACAATATAAAGTCACGGATCAGAGTGGCTCTGTCACCGTTGACGACTCCCGCTCGTACCTGAATCTCTCCACAGAAGAAATCCGTCTTCTGGAATATGTGGGCGCCAACTATGAAAACGTCATTGTCCTGCTCAATACCGGCAACGTCATGACCGTCGGCGAAATTGAGAGCATCCCCGGTATAGACGCCTGCCTGCTGGCTGGTCTGACCGGTTCTGCAGGTGCTTCCGTTCTGCCCGCTATTCTGTGGGGGGAAATCTCCCCTTCTGGAAAAACAGCCGATACCTGGGCCTACGACCTTACCACATCCGCCGCATATGCAAATGCCGGCGCAGACGGGGTTGGAAGCTACTTAAATGCTTCGGGATACTACCCGAACGATGGCACTGTCAATGTCAGTCTGGGAGACGACTCTGCCTACGACCAGGTCAGCTATGTAGATTATACAGAAGGGATTTATGTCGGCTACCGCTGGTATGAAACTGCGGACGAAGAAGGCTTCTGGGATGAAACAGAAAATGAATATGGCACTGGCTATGACAGTGTCGTACAATATCCGTTTGGATACGGCCTGAGCTATACCAGTTTTACCTGGGAAGTAATCGACGCGCCTGCGGATGGCACAGAGCTGACTGCCAATATGGAGCTTAGCGTTACTGTGCGCGTGACTAATACCGGTGCTGTGGCTGGAAAGGACGTCGTCCAGCTCTATTTTTCCGCCCCCTATACCACAGGCGGCATAGAAAAATCCTCTGTGGAACTCGCCGCCTTTGCGAAAACTTCTCTGCTGGAGCCAGGAGAAAGTGAGGAGCTCACGCTGACCTTTGCAGCCGAAGATATGGCCTCTTATGACTGCTATGATGCAAACAACAATCATTTTGCTGGATACGAGCTGGAAGCCGGTGAATACCTGCTCACGCTCCGCCGCGACGCACATACGATTGACGACTGCGAGCAGGCCCTCATCTGCTGTGTCCTGTCCGAGGGCATCTGTTATGAGACCGACTCATCGACCGGCAATACCGTCAGCAACAAATTCACTGGGGAAGATGCCATCGACGGCGTCAGCCTGGACGGCAGCGACTCCGGTCAGGAGATCGTCTGGCTGACACGGGCCGATTTTGAAGGAACCTTTCCGACGGAAAACGTCGGCAGCCGCGCTATGTCTGAATCTATCGCCAATCTGAACCTATACACGGAAGAAATGGCGGAAGCATGGATGGATCCCGAAGACGAGCCCATCACCACCGGCGCCGATAACGGCCTTCTGATCGAAGAAAACGGCGTTACCACAGAACTCGGCTACCAGCTCGGCGCGGATTACGACGATCCACTCTGGGAAGACCTGCTCGATCAGCTGACCATCGAAGAAATGACCGAACTCGTCACGCACGCCTACTCTCATACCGCCGCACTGGAAAGTGTGGGCAAAGAAGCCGCAAAAGAACTTGACGGACCTTCCCAGATCGGAAGCTTTGTCGGTTCCAATACCGGCACCGGTTTCCCCAGCGAAAGCACCCTTGCACAGTCCTGGAACACCGACCTGGCCCGTCAAATGGGCCGCGCCATCGGAACAGAAGCCCTGCAGTACGGCATCAGCGGCTGGTATGCTCCCACTGCCAACCTCCACCGCACGCCGCTCGGCGGACGCAACTACGAATACTTTTCTGAAGACAGCCTTCTGACCGGCGAATTCTGCGGCAATGTCGTCGCAGGCTCCCTGGAGGCAGGCTGTTACTGCTATATCAAGCACTTCATCTGCAACGATCAGGAATCCGGTATCTACCGCGACGGCATCTATACCTGGCTGACCGAGCAGACCTTGCGTGAGCTCTACCTGACGCCCTACCAGATCGCCATCGAAGACTACGGCGCGACCGGAATCATGACCTCCTACAATCGTCTGGGCGCCGTCTGGAGCGGCGGCAGCGAAGCCCTGCTGACTGGAATTCTGCGCGACGAATGGAACTTCCAGGGAGCCGTCATCACCGACTACAGTGATCACCACACCTACATGAACGGCGACCAGTCTCTCCGCGCAGGCGGAGACCTCTGGATGGACGGATACGGCGGCACCTTCCGATACGAAACCGGATCCAATAGCTTCCAGCAGGCCCTGCGCCGCGCCGCAAAGCATATTCTCTACATGTACCTCAACGCCCGCGTTGTCAACCGCGACTATGCCGCAGCCATTGGTGACGAGACCGCCTTGCGCCCCATCGTACAAAAAGGGATCTCCTACTGGCAAATCCTCATCTGGGCACTGATCGCCGTAGATGTGGCATCCATTCTGCGCTGCCTGGTTCCTGCTGCCCATCGGATCAGGAAAACCTCCTCATAACACAGATTGCGGATTCCTCCTCCCTGGATTCAAAGTTTTCTTGATTCCTCCAGTCATTTGTGGTAAGCTTTCTGCAGTCAAATATTAAAATTTCCAAGAGAAAGACTGGCCGTCCTGTTTGCCAGTCTTTCCCTTGGAAAGAATTTCAGGAGTATTTCATGCGAAAATTAGCGTTAAGTGATGAGATTTTATTATCCGTTGAAAAGCCGGCCCGCTATATCGGAGGCGAGATCAACGCAGTGATGAAAGATAGAGATCAGGTAGACATTCGCTTTGCGATGTGCTTTCCCGACGTGTATGAGATCGGCATGTCTCACTTAGGGATCCAGATTCTCTATGATATGTTTAACAAAAGGGACGACGTCTGGTGTGAGCGTGTCTACTCCCCGTGGGTGGATCTGGACAAGATCATGCGGGAGCAGAAGCTTCCTCTCTTTGCCCTAGAATCGCAGGAGCCGATCCGGGATTTCGACTTTCTGGGCATTACGCTGCAGTACGAAATGTGCTACACCAATGTGCTGCAGATTCTGGATCTGGCACAGGTACCTCTGCATGCGTCGGAGCGCAGCGAGCATGACCCGCTCGTAATCGGCGGTGGTCCCTGCGCATACAATCCGGAGCCGCTCGCTCCGTTTTTTGAGCTGTTCTATATTGGAGAAGGAGAGACGGTCTACGACGCCCTGTTTGATTTGTATAAACGCTGCCGGGCGAACGGGAATTCCCGGAAAGAATTCCTCCATCAGGCGGCGAAGCTTCCAGGCATCTATGTACCGGCACTTTATGAAGTGACGTATCAGGAAGATGGCACGATCGCCTCTTTTATGCCAAAGGAAGCAGACATTCCCTCTGTGATTGAGAAGCAGGTGGTAATGGATATGAGCGATGCTCCTTATCCGGAAAAACCGGTTGTCCCGTATATGAAAGTGACCCAGGACCGCGTAGTGCTGGAAATTCAGCGCGGGTGTATCCGCGGCTGCCGTTTTTGCCAGGCAGGTATGATTTACCGTCCGCTGCGTGAGCGAAGCCTGGAGTGTCTCAAGGAGCACGCCGCGCGGATGCTGAAAACCTCCGGACAGGAAGAGATTTCCCTCAGTTCGCTCAGCTCCAGTGATTACAGTGATCTAAAAGGGATTGTGAACTATCTGATTGATGAATTTGGCAGCCAGAATATCAACATCTCTCTCCCCTCCCTGCGCATTGACGCGTTTTCGCTGGACGTGATGGGGAAGATACAGGATGTCCGCAAAAGCAGTCTTACCTTCGCTCCGGAGGCCGGTTCGCAGCGGATGCGCGATGTAATCAACAAAGGACTGACGGAAGAAGTCATTTTGCAGGGGGCGGATGAGGCCTTTCACGGCGGCTGGAACAAAGTCAAGCTCTATTTCATGCTGGGGCTGCCTCTGGAGACGGATGAAGACCGGCAGGAGATCGCGCATCTGGCAGATAAGATTGCCCGGACATATTACGATATTCCAAAAGAAAGCCGCAACGGCAAGTGCCAGATCACGGTCAGCACCTCCTTTTTTGTGCCGAAACCTTTTACGCCCTTCCAGTGGGCTTCCATGCACCCGATGGGCGACTATCTCGGTTTCGCGAAGACCGTGAACCATGAAATCAAAGATATGCTGAACCACAAAAGCATCCGTTATAACTGGCATCAGGCGGATGTCACGCTGTTGGAGGGCGTATTTGCGCGCGGGGACCGCAGAATCGCGGCTGTGATTGAGGATGCATATCGAAACGGCGCGCTCTATGATGCCTGGACGGAGTTTTGGAATTATGACCGCTGGCTGGCCGCATTTGCACATACAGGAATTGATATGGACTTTTATACGCTCCGCGCGCGGTCCCTGGATGAGATCTTTCCATGGGACTTTATCCAGGTCGGCGTGACAAAAGATTTTCTGAAAAGAGAATGGAAAAAAGCGCAGGAAGCGGCGGTGACGCCGAACTGCCGCCAGCAGTGTTCCGGCTGCGGCGCGCGCTGCTACGGAGGAGGTGTCTGTATTGAAAGTAAGGGTTAAATTTTCCAAAAAAGGAAGTATGAAGTTCATCGGGCATCTCGATGTAATGCGCTATTTTCAGAAGCTGATCCGCCGCGCCGGGATTGATGTTGCCTTTACCGAAGGCTTCAACCCTCATATGATCATGTCTTTCGCCTCACCGCTTGGCATCGGACTTACAAGCGACGCGGAATACATGGACATTGAACTTCTGTCGCCCATCTCTTCGACAGAAGCGATAGAAAGAATGAATCAGGCCGGGACGGACGAGATGGAGGTCACTGGTTTTGTTCAGATACCGGAAGGCAAGGCTGACAAGGCCATGACGCTTGTCGCCGCGGCAGATTACAGAGTTCGCTTTCGCACTGGTCATGAACCGTCTGTGGACTGGCAGAGCGGCCTGGAAGATTTTCTGACCAGAGAAACGATCCTTGTCATGAAAAAGACCAAGCGTTCAGAAAAAGAAGTGGATATCCGTCCGATGATCTATGAGTGGTCGCTCCAGGACAATACCATTTTTCTGAAGCTCGCCTCCGGAAGCGTGGCAAATCTTAAACCAGAGCTGGTCATGGATACGTACCTGAAGACTCTCGGCATCGAGCCGGATCCGTTTGCGTATGAGATCAACCGCTGCGAAATTTACGCGGATCTGGGGACGGATAGTGAAAGGAAGCTCGTCTCCTTATATGATCTTGGGAAAAAGATATAACCTGCAGCCAGGAAGGAACGGAACCCTTACGAACCATTTACTGTAGGTAAAGTGGTGCAGAGAAAATCTCTGTATAAGGAATACTGTGAAAGAAAGTGGAAGGCGGCCAAAATCATATGAATCAGTATATCATCTGCCGGATGCGGGACTCCATCTTTTCTTTTCTGATGAAAGATGGAAAAGCCGTTGAAATTCACTGTGACCGGGAAGAAAACGCATCCGTTCTCGGCAATATCTATGTGGGAAGAGTCCGGGATATTGCCCGCAATATAGGCGCGGCTTTTGTAGAGATCGCTCCGGATACAGTCTGCTATCTGGCTCTGGATGAGATTCAGAATCCCATTTACACCAAAAAAGGAAGTTCCCAGAAAATCCAGCTGGGGGATGAGCTTCTGGTACAGGTCTCCAGAGAAGCGATCAAAACAAAATATCCCTCTGTTACGACCAATCTGACCTTTCATGGGAAATACCTGCTGCTGACCACTGGAAGGACGCAGATCACTGCCTCTTCCAAGCTCGCGGGCGAAGAGAAGAAAAGACTGATCCATCTGGTGAATGAACTAGAGTCGGAGTCAAATGAAAAGACGTCGGATTCCCCGTCAGGCGAAATTACGACTTCAAACGACACCCAGTCTTCCCCCCGTGCTTACGGCTGGCTGCTTCGCACAAATGCGGGCGGCGCCGATGGCGATACGCTGCGGCGGGATATGGAGCTTTTGCTCACACAATATCGCAGGGTAATCGCCGATGGCGCACACCGGGTCTGCCATAGCTGTGTACTTGCCGCCCCGCATGCCTGGATTTCCCGTCTTTCCGATATCTATGAATCCTCCGCCGAGCAGTTTTTGACCGACGACGAAGGAATCTGGCAGGAAGCGAAGGAGTATCTGTCCTCCTGCCAGCCGGAAGACCTGCCGCGCCTGGCCTTTTATCAGGATGCCCTGCAGCCGCTCTGCAAAAAGTATTCGCTGGAGCGGCAGCTGGATAACGCTTTATCCGAAAAAGTCTGGCTAAACTGCGGCGGATACCTGGTGATTCAGCCAACGGAAGCGCTTACGGTGATTGACGTCAATTCCGGAAAATATGAGGGCAGCGCGAAGAACCGGCAAAAGGCCTTTTTCAAAATCAATCGGGAAGCCGCCCTGGAAGCGGCCTCCCAGATTCGGCTGCGCAATATCAGCGGGATTATCATTATTGATTTCATTAATATGGAATCCGAGGAGGATAAAGAAGAGCTGCTTCATTACCTCGAAGGCCAGCTCCGCCAGGATCCGATCCGCACCGTGCTGGTCGATATGACAAAGCTGTCCCTCGTAGAAATCACCCGGATGAAGAAAGAGAAGCCGCTGCGTGCGCAGCTTTAATGTTTCTTCCGTCTCCGACAGGATAGATTCGCAGCCATCATTCCCAGGGCGGCCAGTGCAACGGTCAACCAGAAGATGGGGCTAGACGGATCTCCTGTCTTCGGAGTTCCGCTCGTAGAAGAGGAAGTGGCAGATGTTCCATTTTCTGTCTCACTTTCTGTTTCCGTTGCCTGTTCACTTTCGGATTCACTCTGTTTCTCGCTCCCTGATTCTGTCTCTTCTTCCGTAGCGTTCTCACTCTCCGGCTCAGTCTCCGCTTCCGTAGCGTTCTCGCTTTCTTCTTCGGTCTCCGGTTCCGGCTCCGGAATATGCGTGTTAGTCAGGGTAAAACCATCTTCCGTTTCTGTTACCGCGCAGGTATATCCTTCGATCTCTGTCTCAGAGAGTGTATAGAGGATTTCTTCTCCCCCGTCCATGTACTGCGGCAAACCGGAAAAAGTATAACTCCAGTCATCACCGGCGCTCAGTGCAGCGGTATAGCTGCTGCCGTCAGAACCAGTCAGGATAACCTCTACGGTATCAGGTCGTATGCCATCCTGGTTTTCCGCGTCCTCCCATACCTTAACAACTGTGAGATCTAACGTAAAAATCTCATGTGTATTGATGAAAGTGAATGCCCCGCCATCTTCAGAGGTTATAAGCTCTGCCTCGTAATATGCGGTCGGATCCTCTTCCACAGTATAGACGACCTTCTCTCCATGGTTATAATACACTGGGAGCTCGGTAAAGGTTCCGCTCCATCCGCCCTCTTCTGTCAGATCTGAGATATAAGTGCTGCCATCAGAGCCTCTCAGGGTCACGCGCAGGAAGTCTGCGCGGACGCCGTCTCGGTTTTCCTCATCCTCCCATACCTTATTCACAGTAATTTCTGTGATTTCCGGAATGTGTGTATTGGTGATGGTGAATCGATAGCCGCTGCTGCTTTTCTCGATCTCCGCCGTGTATCCATCCACAGCCACCTCGCTCACAGAATAGACCACGGTAGAACCATGGTTGTAGTAGACCGGCAGACCAGAAAACAGGCGGGAATATCCGTTTTCACTTGTCAGTTTAGCTTCATAGGAGCTGCCGTCGCTGCCGGTCAGCTGCACAGAAATGCTTTCCGGACGGATTCCATCCTGGTCGTCTGCGTCTTCCCAGTTTTTGATCACAACAACATCTGTCACCGCCGGAATGTGATTGTTGGTCACGGTGAAGCTGTAGCCATCTTCGCCCGCTACCACTTCCTCGGTATATCCATTGGTCTCTTTTTCCTGCAGAGAATAGGTGATAAGGGCGCCCTCATTCCAGTATTTCGGCAGATCCTCATAGACGTAGCTCCACGCACCTTCTCTTGTCAGTTCTGCCTCTCGTGTTGAGCCATCCGAGCCGGTCAGGATTACTGTGATGATTCCTGTGCGCAGCCCATCCTGGTCGCTGGCGTCATTCCATATTTTTTCTACGGAAATATCAACAAGTGTGATTTCGTGCGTATTTGTCACCTCAAACAGCTGTGTGCTGTCTGCATCCGCCACAACACTTTCGTAACCTTCCACGGAATCCTCCTTCAGGCTGTAAGTAATCAGAGTTCCTTCACTCCAATACACCGGCAATTCAGTAAAGGTATACTGCCAGCCTTCTTTTTCCGTCACAGATGCCGTGCGCTCGGAGCCGTCTGAGCCAAGCAGCGTCACTTCAATGCCGGACGGACGGATTCCATCACGATTGTCATCATCTTCCCATACCTTTTTCACGGTATAAGCGGTTTCTTCCGTTTCATGCGTATTCGTAATCCGGATCGAATAACCTGATTCCCAATCTCCTTCCATAGCCGAATAAGAGGCGACATATCCCTCGACCCGCTTCTCTTCCACGGAATAAGTGATCATCTGCCCGGAGGCGCAGGTCGGCAGTCCTTCGAACACACAGCTCTGCCCGGAGGAATCCAGGGAAATCACCGCTTCTTTCGATACTACCGTCGTTTTCGCTCCTTCTTCTGTAATTGTTCCTGTCAGAAATACGGTGACATCCGTGCGCAGGCCATCCTGGTTGTCGTTATCTTCCCACGCTTTCTCTACCGTTACTTTTGTAAATGCCACAAAACCGGCATCGTTATGAATGCTTTCATAAAGATACGCATACATTTCATCCACAGTCGGCAGTTCAATGCCGCTGATCCATGCATTTTCAAGAATCGTCTCTCCCGCACGGATGGTCGCGGCGGCATCGGAGTCAACCGTATCATCGGTTCCGGTACTTTGCACAGTAAGCTCATAGGCTTCCGTTCCGGTAAACACAACGTAATATGTACCCGATTCCAGATCAGTAAAGCAGTAGCTCCCATCCGCATTTGTCTGAACGGATTCCACACAATTTCCAAATACATCATAAGCCGTATAAAGCTCCGTATTATTCACGCTTGCAGCACATTGAGACGTATTGGCATAGCCAGATACAGATGTCCGGTACAGAGAGACCGTCATCCCTACCATCGTGCTTTCTGCATTTTCCCGGATTCCATCTCCATCCTCATCCAGCCATGCAAGTCCGCTGACCGTCCGTTTGGCGACCTGAATATTGACGGTATTACTCTCCACCAGGGCAGCCTGTCCAGCCGCATATTCATAAAAAGAATTTGCATAAAGATCCCCTGGTTTCTGTGTTCCCCCGGAGGCGTCCCTTAAGAGGTTACCAGAGGAATCCTGCACGGTAAATGTCACTGTGATTTTTACGTATTCCTGCGCTTTTACCGTGCCGAGTGCGATCTGCAATCCAACTGCGTCACGGATGCGCAATCCACTGTAAGTAATGGATGTTCCGCTTGCGCTTCCTCCGCTTATCCCGCTCCAGGTGAAGCTGTCACTGCCGCTTAATATCGCATCTACCGCATTCTCATTGCGCGCGCCTTCCTCCGCGGTCGTCTGAATCCGGATGGTGTCTTTCCCCTCCGCATAGGAGTTCGCGGCGTTCGAAAAGTCCAGCTCAATGCGCTCAATTGCGTAGTCTCCGCCAAAACCACTTCCGCGTGAATCGCCATTATACGGCAGAATATCATATAAAATAACGCCATCCACATCTTCTTCAGCGCTGTTTCCATAGCGGAGGATGTAGGTCAGTTTCTCCCCTTCCTCAACAATGCTGCGCGCTACTGCCTTAGTGATGGAAGTGCTCGCCAGCCGGATAACACTGGTCGTCGTCTCGGAATAATTGCCAAAGCCGCTGGTAATCGTCCTGCCATCCTTATCGGACGTGATTGACGCGGAAATCGTAATGGTATCGTTATTCTGAACATCGTCCGCAGTCCCTGCCGCTCCGATCAGACAGGAAAAATAAATATCCTCCATGGCCTCGCCCACCGTCTGCGACGGAATCTCCCAGGTCACAGTACTGGTTCCGTCCGCATTTTCCTGAACCTGTGACGGTGCCAGGCTGGCACTGTCCATAATATAGGTAAGAGCCGTCGGCAAAGTCACCCAGACTGTCACATCTGTTGTCTCTGTGGAGGAGGACACCTCGCTGTTCGCCGATACGACAGAGACCGTCGGATGAACCACGTAGGTCACTGTACGCTCCCCGATATCCAGATCATAGACCGATTTCGCCGTTGTCACTCCCGCTGTCGTAGTGGTTGTGTCGGCCACCTTGATGGATACGCCGGTCTTGCACCCTATGATCAGACAGGAATTCCCGGCAATGTATCCGCCTGTGTGCCCTGCCACAACACTTCCATCCTCATACACGATTTTTCCATAGTCTGTGTAGCAGGTATAGTCGGGAGCTCTATATCCATCCGCATAGCTTCCGCCGCTCATACCAAGCCCATATCCGCCCCCACTGCAGGAATACGCTGTCCATGAAACGACATCCGCATCATTTCTCCACGCACGCAGATCATTTGTGGTCTGGTAAACACTGCCGATCTTAGCGCTTTCCTTCACGTTTAACCGCATATAGAACCCCATTGCCGCCGGGTCCTTCGAGCCTCTGTAGACCGCGCAGTTTCTTACCTCATAAAGGAAACCGACGCAGGTATACCCAGCCGCATTCAATTCATCTATGCTTTCAAAGTAAACGAGTTCTTCTTCGCGGGTGCTGTTCATCTCTGAATCACTCTGCCACCCCGTCTTGTCCGGTTTTGCGGCAAACAATACCCGGATCGTGCCGGCGTCACTCTTCTCATTGTAAACGCCAAATGATTCACAGAACGTTGTTCCCGCAGGCACCTCGAACGCCTCATCGTCAATTTTCTGCAGAAGATTGATCGAGGTAAGACAGCCGTCTCCATTATAGTCTGCCACTGATCTCACCAGAATCTGTTCTCCCTGCGTGGCGTAAAAATCCCCCGCGTCCCAGGCGGAAGCCCGGTTCACATAACCGGTCGTATTGTAATAGTTTCGCTTGGAGATGTATCCATCTGGATATAGGGTAATATTCATTCCATTGCTGTTGTCGGAACGGTTTTGATCTGTCGTCGTCTGCTGGCCGGAAAGCGATGTGGCGGCAAGGTTCCCTGCCTCAGCCCAAAAATACAGGTTCGATGTACTTTCCACGCTCCTAGCAAAACTGACGACCATTTCTACGTAGCCTGCGGAAAAGCAGCCAATATTGGCGCCAAAAATATTGTCTGTCGCATTATCGCAGCCCGTCGTTGGGAATATCAGATTTTCCAGATCGAACGCATAGCCGGACACAGACACATGGTAAACATTGCCGCTTCCCGCATCCTGCGTGATACTCCAGCTGCCGCCCGCATAACAGGACCGTGTATCTGAAGCACTGCCGCCGCTGTTAAATGGCTGCACATAGATACCGTAACCGGTCGATACCACTCCTCCGGCTACCATAGATCTGCCAAGCTTCCCAGTGGTCGTCAGAGTAGGCGTTTTATTCTCCAGGTAATCCCAGAGAACCGGCGTATAATCCTCTTTTGCAGTCACATCTGTCCCGTCCAGGGTTTCTGTAAAGGTCAGGTCAAAAGTGATTTCTCCGGCAGGCAGCTCAATTCCTTTCAAGCCTTTGTCTGCAGAAGTGTTATACAGCTGCAGAGTCAGCGCATACCCTTCCAGACGTCCGTAAACCGATCCGTCAACATCTGTGTCGCTGATCGTTCCGGACTGTGTGTCAAAATACGCAATATAATTGCAGACAGAATTCCGCGCAAGATAAACATTGTAACGCGGCGCGGCGGATACCTTCACCGGCTCTGACTGAAGGTTCTGATAAAGACTCTCCTCATTTCCCTCCATCCAGACCGTATAGGAAGGCTGAATGCTGTCACCGTTCTTCGCCGCTTTCACGTATATCCCCACACTCAGAGTGCCTGTGCCGGGGATCGCATTCGCGTCACCGCTTTTCGACAGGTAGCGCTTTCCGGTAAGGATTTGCTTCGCAACGGTCTTTCCGCTGTCCCATTTCGTCGATGAAGTCCCATCTGCGTAAACATAGGTAATCTCCAGATCCACGCACCAGTTCAGTGTTTCCGTGTTGAACTCCGCAACGGACGGGTCGCAGGCCAGCGTGAACTCTGCCATCATATACGCCTCATCAACCGTCTCCGTCGGATTCATCAGGGCAGTCGTATATTCCAGGGTATAATTCACATAATCAAAGGTTCGCACAATCCCATTACTCGGCCCGGAATCATTTCCCACCTCATCGTCACCATCAAACGGAGCGGTACCATCCACCAGGCTCTTCACCACCAGGGAGGAAACATAGCTCTTGTTCTCATTCAGGCCGCTGCCTTCCTCCCCGCTGTCCGCTTCCGCTGATAAAGTCAGAAGCATGCCAGACAGATCTTCCGTAAGAGCTTCGGTTTCCTCCACGGATTCATCTGCTGTCTCTCCATCCTCTTCTTCTGCCGCAAAGGAATTGTTTTCATCCAAGGCAGAATTTTCATCACTGCTGTTGTCCGAGTGCGCTTCATCTTCTCCAGAAGAATTCGTATCTGGACTCACAGAATTATCATTGCCGCTATCCACATCCGTACCTTTCCCGCCTGTGGCATCCGCGGCAGAATCCGCATCTGCATCTGCGTCTGTAACTGTGCCCGCATCCGTGCCCGCATTTGTGCCTGCATCTGTGCCCGCATCTACACCTGCATTTGTATCTGTATTCGTACTTGTATCCGTATTTACACCCTTACTTCCATTTTCTGCAGCTGCATCCTCATTCGTTTCTATCTCAGACTCCGTACTGCTGATGGCAGAAATATCAGCAAGCAGGTCTGTACTGGCAACCGATATTGATTCTGGTGAAGCGGACGCTGCCAAAACAGCAGCACAAAGTACCCCTGAAAGAATCCTTTTTATTCTTCTATTCATACTGTTTTCCTTTCTCTGATTCAATTGCTCACAATTTCCCCGCGCCCATCTTTTTTAGGACACGGTATTTGTTAAAAATACGATTTGTTCTGTTGGAAAATTATCTTTCGTAAGAAATCTGGATTGGAACGGCAGATTGCCGTTGTAGGAAATGCCTTTTTCAGGCGCTCAGATTATAAAAGAATGAAATCATATGAATTCATTTAAACACACGTAGTATATCACAGCTTTTGTGAGATGTCATGCATTAAATTATTAACTTTTTATAAACAAAAAATCTATCGAGTAGGGAGATTTTCTCCCTACTCGCCGCGCGGGGCGCATCCAGCGTCAGCTGGAAAACTTCCATGTGCGCCCCTGCGCATCAAAAAAGAGGATGAGTGAAAACCCATCCCCTTCAAAACTCATTCAAAAAATCTAACGTTTTGCCAGTTCCTCTGTAATATCTTCCCAGGTCAGTCCTTTTTCAGACATGAGAACCATAACATGATAAAGGAAATCCGATATCTCATAGACGACCTCTTCCGAATCCGGATTCTTAGCCGCGATGATGATCTCTGATGCTTCCTCGCCTACCTTTTTCAGAATTTTATCAATGCCCTTATCAAACAGGTAGTTGGTATAAGAACCCTCTTTCGGGTGTATCTTCCGGTCTTCAATCACAGAAAATACTTCCTCAAAGACCCGCATGGGGTTGGAAGAATCATAGTTCTTCGTGAGAATCGGGCGATAAAAACAGCTCCGGTTCCCGGTATGGCAAGCGGCACCCACCTGCACGACCTTCGCCAGGAGAGTATCGTTATCACAGTCAATCACCAACTCGCGCACATACTGAAAATGCCCTGAGGTCAGCCCTTTGACCCACAGTTCCTGCCGGCTGCGGCTCCAGTAAGTCATGCGGCCGGTGCGGACGGTCGTGAGGTAGGCTTCCTCATTCATATAAGCCACCATCAAAACCTCCAGTGTCCGGTAATCCTGCACCACAACCGGAAGCAATCCGTCGCTGCCCGTTTTAATATCCTCCCAGGCCAGAGTGGACTCATAGGTATTGACGGCAATTCCTGCTTCCTTCAGCGCGTGCTTTACATCCATAAAGGCAAACGCCTCTTGTGCAAATTCCGCACAGCTAATGCCAGTCGCGGCACCGCTAAGCAGCGCTGCCGCCCTGCTGATGATTTCAGAATATGCAGCTGTATCGCCAGTCAAGGGAGCATCCTCATTTGCCTGCGCATCCGGCATTGCAATCATACAATAAACATTCTGGAAATCTGCTCTTCCACACAGCGCCTCATTCATTAACACAACGCCTCCAAGCAGCGCTGCGTTTGCCTGCGCCGCACCCAGTTCTTCCTCTGTTCTGACACAGGCAAGCATTTTTTCTTTCCCAAATCGGGCGGAAACCTCAGCAGTCAGCTCGACGTTTGTCTCTTTCCCATAATTTAAAAACACCTTCGAGCAGCCAGCGTAGAGCAGCTTTTTCACATCCTCCATCCGCTGGATATTGCCTCCGCCGTAGATCGGCAGATCCGTTGCACGGCTGATTTTTTTGATCGTGCCAATGGACTGTTCATGCTCCGCATCCCCCTCAGACCGGTCAAAAATCAAAAGTGCATCCGCGCCGAAATTCTCACAAGACGCGGCAAAGTCGGGTGCGTCGCTAATAAAATCATCCAGACGCGATTCAGGCATTCCTTTCCAGCCATTCTTTTTATCCGTGAAAGTGTTTTTACCATATCGCGTCACAAAGTTCCCTTTCAAGCACAAGGGGACGATCAGTTCTCTGTTTTTCATGTCATTCTCTCCAGAAACACAACGGTTTTCAATCATCAAAATGTATTTTATAAGGTTCCTTTCGTCGAGAGCACATCCGTAATACGCGGGTCATAGCCGGTTGCCTCATCCAGTGCTTTCGCAAACGCCTTGAACATTGCCTCCGCCATATGGTGGCTGTTTCCGGCGCGAAGCATGCAAAAATGCAGGTTCATCGCCGCAGAATACGAAACCGCGTAGAAAAATTCGCGCACCATCTCGGTATCCATCTCTCCGATGCGCTCTGTCGGGAAATCTGCGTCCGAGCAAAAATAAGGACGGCCGCACAGATCAAGCGCACACAGCACCAGAACCTCGTCCATGGGAAGTGTCTTCTCTCCATAGCGGCGAATGCCCTTTTTATCCCCGACTGCCTGGCGGATTGCCTCTCCCAGCACAATCCCCGTGTCCTCAATCGTGTGGTGGCAGTCAACCTGCAGGTCTCCGTCCACCTCTACGGTAAGGTCAAACAGGCCATGTCTGGCAAAGCCGTCCAGCATATGGTCGAAAAACCCGATTCCCGTATGGATCTGCGCGTTGCCCGCGCCATCCAGATTCAGTTCCACACGGATGCGCGTCTCCTTTGTATTGCGTATTACTTCAGCTGTTCTGGCCATGATTGTTTTTCCTCACTATCTCCTTATGAATCCCTAGTATTGCACCTGCAAATCATATGTGAAAAAGGTTCTTTCCCTCTAAATCTAATTGCCGTATCTTTTCACTCAAACCGCACCCGGATGGAATTCGCGTGTGCCGTCAGCGCTTCCGCATTCGCAAAAGCAATAATATCATCCTTCACCGGCTCCAACGCCTCTCTCGAATAATAGATAATGCTGGATTTTTTCACAAAATCATCCACCGAAAGTGGGGAGAAAAACTTCGCCGTCCCGTTGGTCGGCAGAATGTGGTTCGGCCCCGCATAATAGTCGCCAAGCGGCTCACTGCTGTGCTCACCGATAAAAATAGCCCCGGCATTCTTAATCTTCATCATCACTTCAAACGCATTCTTTGTCACAATTTCCAGATGCTCCGACGCAATGGCATTCGCCGTGTCAATTGCGTCAGCCATGGAATCCGCCAGCAAAATATATCCGTAATTGTCCAGCGACTGCCGGATGATATCCGCACGGGAAAGCACTTTCAGATACTCTTCAATCTCATCTGAAACCTTCTGTGCCAGTGCCTCGCTCGTCGTCACCAGAATTGCAGAAGCCAGGCGGTCGTGCTCAGCCTGAGAAAGCAAATCCGCCGCTACATAATGCGCGTTCGCAGTCTCATCCGCCAGGACAAGAATCTCACTCGGCCCGGCAATAGAATCAATGCCGACACTGCCATACACCGCTTTCTTTGCAAGGGCGACATAAATATTGCCCGGCCCGACAATCTTGTCCACCTTCGGAATGCTCTCCGTACCATAAGCGAGCGCGGCAATCGCCTGCGCACCGCCCACCTTATAGACTTCATCCGCACCAGCCTCACAGGCCGCTACCAGAGACGACGCAGGCACTTTTCCATCCTTTCCGGGAGGCGTTGTCATGATAATTCTGCCCACGCCAGCAACCTTTGCCGGAACGATATTCATCAGTACAGAAGACGACAGCACCGCCGTTCCGCCCGGCACATAGACGCCCACCGTTCCAAGCGGGGTCACCTTCTGGCCCAGCATCGTGCCATTGTCCGTGCTGTCAAACCAGCTGTAACGGCGCTGTTTTTCATGGTAGCTGCGGATATTGGCCAGAGATCTGCGCAAAACCCCCAGGAACTCCGGATCAACCGCCGCATAGGCCTCATCCACCTCTTCCTTCGTCACGCGTACATTGGCGGCCGTGATCTCCACTCCGTCAAACTGCTTTGTATAACCGAAAACCGCCGCGTCACGGTTTTCCTTTACATTTCGAATGATCTCCGCCACGCGCTCCTCATAGCCCTGGTAGCTGTCCGGGCTGCGCTTCAAAAGCTGCGTCAGAAGATCTTTTCTGGTCTCTTCTGTCAATTGAACGATACGCATATGTTAGTCAGATCCTTTCCTTCTATAATAAATATTTAGGAAACGACATACGTCATTTCGCTTTGTCTTTTTTCAATAACATAAGTCTAACGGCAAATGGGTGTAATACCGCGGATTTCTCCGCGCTCGGCCCCTGCCAGGTAAACATCCGCGGGATATTCAGCACCCGCCCACACAAGAACTCAATTTTTCCAGAAGCTCCGTAATCCGCGCGTTCTCCATCCGCATGCTGACCGGATTGACCGTCACGCGCGCGGACAGCGGGCATACCTCCTCCAGCACTACCAGTCCATTTTCCCGCAGAGTCGAGCCGGTCTCCACAATATCCACAATCACTTCGGAAAGGCCAACGATCGGAGCCAGTTCAATAGAACCGTTCAGCTTAATAATCTCAACCGTCTGGTTCTTCTGGTTGTAAAAGTAATCCTTTGCAATATTCGGATACTTCGTCGCCACGCGGATGCGCTCCTGGCTGTTCAGAAGCTCCCTGGCCGACTCCGGACCGCAGACACACATCCGGCATTTGCCAAACCCGAGATCCAGCACTTCATAAATTTTACGGTTTTCTTCCAGTATCGTATCCTTTCCGACAATGCCGATGTCCGCCGCGCCGTATTCTACATAGGTCGGCACATCCGGTCCCTTTGCCAGGAAAAAACGGAGCTTCAGCTCCTCATTTACAAAAATCAGCTTGCGCGTATCCGGGTCATTGATCTCCTCACAGGTGATCCCCACCTTTTCAAAAAGCTCTAGCGTCTTTCTGGCCAGGCGTCCCTTACAGAGCGCAAACGTCAGGTACCTCTCATCGCTCATTCCATCTGCTCCTTATATAATTCTACCGTCATTTCACAGGAAGTCTTCTTCGCATATTCCAGACATTCCTCCCTGGAGCGCATTCCGGTTATCCGGCAAAGTTCTACCTCAATCCCCTTTGCCCGAAGCTCTGTCGCGCGCGCGATCGCCTCCGCCTGTTTCCCATTCTCATAAATGACCACACAGCGCGTCCCCGGAGCCTCCGGGTGAATATTCTGCCTGGAAAGTGCCGAAAGCAGCTGATCCACCACTGTGACAAAGCCAACTGCCGGTGCGTCCTTGCCGAAATGGCGCACCAGTCCGTCGTACCGCCCGCCTTTCAGGATCGGAGCGCCGGTGCCATAGGTATAGCCGCGGAACAGGATGCCCGTGTAATACATATACCGGCTGCGAAGCCCAAGGTCAAACGAAACGTATTTTTCCACGCCGTAAAGCTTTAAGATATCCAGAATCTCCCGCAGCCGCTTTACCGCCAGAAGAGCATCCGCGTTGCCGGTCAGAGCTTCCGCCCGATCTAACACCTCCACGCCGCCAAACAGCCCCGGCAGCGCCGCGAAGCATTGCTTCAATGAATCACTGAGATTTTTCCCGGAAAGGAGTTTCTCCGCCCCAAACGTATTTTTATTGGAAATCAGCTCTTTCAGCTCCGATGTGCTCGGCTCATCGAGACCTGCCTCTTTCACCAGTGCATCGAAAAATCCGCAGTGGCCAAGGCTGATCTGAAACTCTTCCAGTCCCGAAGCAAGCAGCATCTGCACCGCCAGAGCGATCACCTCCGCATCCGCGTCCGCACTGTCATCCCCGATCAGCTCCCCGCCGATCTGTGTCGTCTCCTTTAACCGTCCCTGATAACTGGAATTGTTGATAAACGCATTGCCCAGGTAAGTCAGACGGAGCGGCATATTATCATTCAGATAATATTTCGAAGCCGCGCGGACCGTAGGCGGTGTAAAATCCGGCCGCAATACCAGCGTATTTCCCTCGCGATCGAAAAATTTGTAGAGCTCCCTGGAAGGGATCGTGCCGACCTCCCGGCTGAACACATCAAAAAACTCAAAGGTCGGCGTTTCAATGTCCCGGTACCCATAGGACCGAATCACCGTGTGCAGCTTTTCCTGCAGCGCCAGCTTCTCTTCACATTCTCTGCCATATATATCCCGGACGCCTTCTGGCGTATGTAATATTTTCTGCATCAATTTTCTCCTGATCTATTTCATATATCTGCGGAATAGATTGGCAAATCCCAATATGCCCCGCAATCTTTCTTATTGTACGCAAAAATGGCAGAGTTGTCCAGTCCTGACTTTATGATTTCAACCATGATTTTGAATGGAATCCAGGAACCCCCTCGCACGCTCTGTCGCCGGATGCGCAAAAAACTCCTCCGGTGTATTTTCTTCGAGAATCTGCCCTGCATCCATAAACAGAATACGGTCTGCGACACGTCTGGCAAAATTCATCTCGTGCGTAACAACCACCATCGTCATCCCATCTCTGGCCAGTTCTGTCATAACGGCCAGAACTTCCCCAATCATTTCCGGATCAAGCGCACTGGTTGGCTCATCAAATAAAATTGCCTTCGGATGCATGGCAAGAGAACGCGCAATAGCAACCCGCTGCTGCTGCCCTCCGGAAAGCTGTGCGGGCATTTTGTGGGCCTGACTGTCCACACCGACCCGTTTCAGCAGATTCATTGCCTCCTCCTGTGCTTCCTTTTTGGATTTATGGAGCACTTCGGTCGGACCCATCGTGACATTATCCAGTATTGTTTTATGGGCAAAAAGATTAAAGGATTGAAACACCATGCCTACCTGTGAGCGAAGCTCCGCCAGCTTTCTGCCCTCTTCGGGCATAGTGACCCCATCAATTCGAATCTCCCCTGAATCAATGCGCTCCAGACGGTTGATGGTACGGCAAAGCGTAGACTTTCCGGAGCCGGATGGGCCTATGATCACCACCACTTCTCCTTTTTTTACGGAAAGGCTGATATCCTTTAATACATGCAGTTCCCCGAAATGCTTATCTACATGCTTCAGTTCAATGACCGGAACCTGCCCGGCCGAATCCAAGTTTGTGTGTGTATTTGCCATGCTGTTTACGCCCCTTCCTTTCACAATTGTTGCGCATTTTTCCTGCGCTTTGACAGAGCAACTGAAATTTTATTCAGAGCATAATTGATCAGAATATAGATCACCGCCACAACCAGATATACGGAAAGCAGTGCGTCGTAATTGCTGATCAGCACTTTGGCATTCTGCATCAGATCCGCGTAGTTCACAACGTAGGCAAAGGTAGTATCTTTCAGGACAATCACCAGTTCAGAAATCAACGCCGGAATCACATATCGCAAAGCCTGTGGAAAAACAATCTTAAAAAATACACTTCCGTCCCGCATCCCCAGAGACAAAGCAGCTTCACTCTGTCCTTTCGGCACTGCGTTTACACCAGAACGCAGAACCTCCGCAACGACTCCGGAGGCTGAAATTGCTACGGGTGCTGTGATTTTCCAATACGAAGGAAGCTTCAACCCGAACTGCGGTGCAATCAGGAAGAAAAAATAGATAAACAGCAGTGTCGGAACACCGCGGGTAAATTCAATCAATGCCCTGCCGATTCCCCGAAGGACTTTATATTTGCTGATTCTCCCGAGCATCATACCCATCCCCAGCGCAAATGCCACTGTCCCGGCTCCCAGCGCCACCTGGAGTGTTCCAACAAGCCCTCTCCCCAGAAAACGCCATGTCGTATAGCGGGTAAACAATGTCCAATACTTTGCGTCCAACTGACCATTGACAGCAAACTGCCGGATCACCAGGGTAACGAGTACCGCAATTCCAACCAGAGAAACCGCCGTCACCGCAGTAATTATCTTCCGTGTCTTCGGCCCGGGCGGTTCATAAATTGCATCTCTTATCGAAACATTCCCACTCATCGCATAATCCTCACTTTTTGATCAATTTTGTTTCCCACCAGACCTATTACAACAGCAGTTGCACAGTAAAAAAACGCAGAAATGACAAAAGCCGTAATGCCGCCGACCGTTCTTGTATTGATGTAGGATACAATGCCTGTCAGGTCGGTCGGGTTCAGCGGAACCAGAGCCGCCAGAGACGTAGTAAGCATGGTCGCAACCAGCAGATTTGTCATCTGTAAAACAGAAGACCGGAGTGCCTGCGGAAGAATCACATTTTTCACCATCTGGAAGAAAGTCATTCCCAGAGATCTGGCCGCCTCAATCTGCCCAATGTCAATGGTGTTCATGCCAGCCATCAGATATTCCGAGCAGAAAGCAGACGGAATCAGTGATGTAGCGATCAGTACGCACGTATAATAAGACCAGAGAAACCCAATGTACGGAAATGCGTACACCAGAAGGATCAGCAAAGCGGCGCCTGGTATATTACGGAATATCTGGACATAAAAATCTCCGACCAGACGCAGCGGTTTGATCGGACAAATCCGCATAACTGTAATGACTATGCCAATGACAAAGGCCAGGACAAATGCAAAAAAAGTCAGCTTCCAGGTCATCAAAAGTGCCGACAGATATTTGTCTCCATATTGTGTTAACAGGTCTGATACAGACATAAAGCCCCTCCTTTTTGATGTACGAAAGCTTTCGGACAGAAAAGCAAAAGAGGATTGCAAAACTGCGAATAAGGCCCTCAGGGGTACTGTCCTTGAGAGCCTTTCTCCATATTGTTCCTGAACATTCAGCAGCAGAGACCTGCATCTGATGACAGGGCATAACCAATCATCCATTGCAATCCGAATCCAAAAGAATCCGTACGCTTTATTCTTCCCCTACAACCGGAGCATCCGGTACCGTGTCAATCCCGGTGCGGTCGCCGAGGCAAATCTGCCACAGCTCCGCCCATGTGCCGTTATCAATGATCTCCTGCAGGAATTCATTTACAAACTCTACGCCATCCGAGTCAAGCGGAAGTCCAATACCGTAATTATCCTCTGGTCCGAACACATCTCCCGCAATCTCATAGACATCCGGATTCTTTACAATCGCGTTCAAAAGAAGCGTGTAGTCCGTAACATAAGCGTCAACTCTCCCCTGCTCCAGCGCCGTACGAGCTTCGGTGTCGGTCTCGAACTCCTGTACAGTAGCGTCCGGCGCATACTCAGCCAGAATATCCGGGCCGGTAGAACCAGCCTGAGTTGCGACTACCTTACCTGCCAGATCATCTACGCCGGTGATCTCTGTATTGCCAGCCACCACAAGCACAGCCTGCTGGGAGGTATAATACGGACCTGCAAAAGAAATCACTTCTTTGCGGGAATCCGTAATGGAATAGGTCGCTACTACAACATCTACCTGGTCACTCTGCAGAACTGCCTCGCGGGTGCTCGAATCTACCTGCGTCAGTTCATAAGCAGTCTCATCTCCCAGAATATACTTGGCAAGGAGCTGATAAAGACCTGCATCGAATCCGCGAAGACTGTCGTCCGTCTCATCCAGCTGGCTGAACAGGAAAGAAGTCCTCGTACCGCCGACTCTTAACACACCTGCTTCTTTAACAGCGGTCGCCCACTCACTAGAGGCAATCGTATCGTCATCCGCCACAATACCAGAGGCAATCAACTCATCAAATGCATCCTTGTCAATCGCCACAGAATTATCTTCTGTCTCGGTTTCAGTTTCGTCCGCAAGTGCATTCGTTCCCAGCGTAAAGCTCAGAGCCATAGAAAAAGCCAGCGCATACGCCATTATCTTTTTATAAACCTTCATGATTCATTTCCTCCTCATTCCCCTACTTCTTTAGTAGGAATAGTATGTTTTACACTTTCTTATCATACACCTTAATGACCAATTCGTCAAGCCCATATACCTACTGTTTTAATATTTTTTTATTCTCCCTTGCATCTGTCAAGGAAAAAACGATACACCATACGCCCGTCTGCAAGTCTGTCCGTATTTTTATTTCCCGTACCTTCGGCCAGCATGGACAGCGACGATTCTTTCAGAAATCTCTGCATGGTAAAATCTTTTCCCCCTGAGATAGAAAAACCGCAGCGTTCCGGATGCCACTGGACTGCCCAGATCGGATACTTTCTGTGTGTAAACCCTTCCAGTATGCCATCTTCCGCAAACTGATTCAGCACAATCCCGTCGCCGAGTCTGTCTACTGCCTGATGGTGGTGACTGTTGACATATACATGCTCTCCATAGAGATGCGCCAGCCAGGAGTCTTTGGATGCCACGGCTCCATGCAGGCAATCTCGGGCTCCGTCCCCATTGTGTGTGTCTCGTTCCGCAATATTCTGAACCAGGGAACCTCCAAAATAAACATTAATCAGCTGCATTCCCCGGCAAACACCCAAAACAGGCTTCTTTGCGCGAATAAACTCCTCCAGCATTTTCATCTGAAGATCATCTTCAGCATCATTTATACCCTGGCTTCCCAAATTCGGCTGTCCATACCACACAGGATTGACATCACATCCTCCCGGCAGCAAGAGGCCGTCAAAATGCTCTGCCGAGTCAAACGCTCCTATCACCAGGGGCTCTGCCCCCAGATGTTTTAACACTGCAACATAATTATCCGGTCTATAAGAAAATACCGGTATCGCAATTCTATTCATACGATTCCTCCTGAAAATTATGTGTATCATACCACAAGTTTCTCCAGGAGACAATCAAAAGCTTACGGGTACTCTTCCAAATATATTGTCCGGTGTTTCTGCAAAAGTTCAGCTGAAGTGAAAAGTTTATTTCCACACCAAAATTTGTGATTTTCCGGTGGATTTCACTCTTTCAGGGATTAAAAGCACAGTCAAGGAGTAAAACTTCATTCCATTTACGCCATCATTTACCCAGTAGAATTGGGTAGGCCATATGGTGTAAGACTGATTTCCACTAGGTTTTTGCTGCGAACGCCGGAAATACAAGTGGAATTTTGAGTAAGACTGAATTCCACTTGTACCCCCGAGTTGTGGAATTTAAATTTTCATTTCACTCTGCAAAAGTTCACATAAAGTTTTATCATGTTTCAATTGACATCCGTCTAAAATCACAGTAAAATAAGGAAAACAGCCCAGATAAATATCAAAATGACATACTATGGATACCATCTCCTATTTTCAGAGAGGAACAGGATGACTTCAACACGCATACATCGGATAAAAAAATATCTGCGTCTTTTCATTTTCATATTTCTATTCTCCCTGCATTTTACGGGTTTCTTTGGGTCATCCGAATACTCCAGCTTTGTTTTGAGCGCCCAGGCTGCCTCCGCGAGTGTTCCAAGCCTGAATGCCAAAATCACGCAGAATAACATATTGAAAATTCTAAACGCATATGATACAGACGGCGCGTATCTTATCAAAAACAGGATCGAGGCTGGCGATAATATCCTGACCTGGTTCGCGGGCTGCTCTGACATCTTAAGCGGGATCGATACCGCAGTCCATGAGGAAACCCACATCTATTCCTATGCGGCGGAGAAAAAGGGGAAGGCTGCTTATTACGTGGGCAATCAGAAAGTCATCTACGTCCCCTATACAGATGTATTTCAGACCGTGGAAATGGCTTCTTCCATCCCTTCGAGTCTCCGTACCTTCCGGTACAGCGCTTATATCGCAGATCCGAGTGAAAACCTGGCCTCAAATGTAGACGGCATTTACGGCCTGCTGAATGAATTTATGGCCTACCGCTCCGGCATGAACACCATCGTTTCCCTTTACGACTACCTGATGGATCAGGACGCCGACTGGGATACCTGGATGCTCTTTATCAACGAGTGTGAAAATGACATGCAGGCTTACGCCGAGTTTAAGTATTACATCCTGCATTACCTTTACTATGCAAAGCAGAATTATCCTGCCGTTTACAAGGCGATCATTCAGAACACCCAGTTCTGCAAGGCCTACAAAAAACTGGAAAGCAGTTACGCGAAGCTGATCCGCCAATACCAGAAGGATCTGACAAAGCTGCAGAAGTATTACGCAAAAAAGGGCTACACGCTCACGATCAAAAACAGCACGATTTCCCTGACTACCCCCGAGAAAAAAACCATCAGTATCTCCCGCTGCTACAGCACGTATCTGAAACTTGAAAAGCAGCTGAACAAAACGCGCTATACAAATCTGCACAATAAACTGCTCGCCGGAGTCAGCTGAATGGCAGCGGCCTGTTGCTCTCACGTAATGTTTTGTTTTTCCTGAACAGCAGACACTTTCATTTTGAATCAGCATTTTTCTGTATGTTTTCTCTTTCATCAAGGTCACGCTGCAGCGCGTCCAGATAGGGCACCAGAAGTCCGCCCCGCGGATGAATGTAATAATTCTGGTCAAGCTCCACATAGCGGAAGCTCTTTCGCCCACCATTCTGTGCACGGTTCCAGAATTTCATCATGTCACGGTAGGGCAAATAAAACAGTTCGTTTCTCACACTGAAAAACAGGATCAAAAAAGAAATCCCGCCCTGCTCCTCAAAGCGGGTCATAAATTCCACCTGATGCGGATGGATATTCTGGAGTGCAAAAGTATCTATCGTACATTCCTTGGCGTCAAAGCAGACCGGGAGTCCCTGCACCACGCCGATGTAATCGACCGTACTCTTCTGTTCAAAATAGGCGAGCGTAATGTGGCGCTCATCTTTATCAATTTTCAGCGGCGTGATCGGCGTCGGTATCTTCTGAATCAGCGCAAGCTTCTTCTCCAGATAAACCTCATTGGTTCGATTGATCAGCTCCTCCAGAGTTGAACCGCGCAGGCCGCGCGTATTCCAGGTCGCCATATGATTCCTCCTGCTGTTTCCAGTACTTTTTTCTACAAATTCCGCTTTCGAGTCCTGTTTTCGCTCTGATCCGTCCAAGACAGATGCCGCTGAGTTATGCAAGTGTGATCGGTAACCATCAGAGTCTCAAACACTTCCGGCAGCGGAGCGCAAAAAGACTTCCCGGACAGATAAGAGAGCGCCCCCTCTATCTGCGGAAATTCCAGCCGATAGGCATGCAGCAGCTGGCTGTGTATGCCGTGGGAGTGTGCAAATGCCTTGTTTTTCACCGGATTCCCGTATTTGGGATCGCCGAGAATCGGATGTCCGACACTTGCCAGATGCGCACGGATCTGGTGGCTCCGGCCGGTAATCAGGTGAACCTCCAGAAGTGTCAGTCCATGTGCGGCGAAAAGCACATGGTACTCGGTCTCAATCGGCTTCGCCCCCTTGGATGGCGCATTTGTCACCGTCACTGTATTTGTTCGCTCATCCTTTTGCAGATATCCGCGCAGGTGACTGTCGGCATGCAATTCCCCGCAGACAACGCAGCGGTAATATTTGCGCACCGTCCGCTCTTTCAAAAGCCGGTTCATGGTCTGAAGACCCGCGAGACTCTTTCCGGCCACAACCAGGCCGCTCGTATTGCGGTCCAGCCGATTGCAGATCGCCGGACGGACAAGTTGCATCTGCTCGCGCGTCATAGAATCGGAAGCCAGCAGATACGCGTTCAGATATTCCACCAGAGAAACATCCCCCGGCGACGCCTTCTGTGAGAGCATCCCCACGGGCTTATTAAACAAAAGAATATGCGCGTCTTCATAAACAATCTCCGGCGGCTGTACGCCTGCGACAAGGGTTGGAACCTCCGACCGGAGGTGAGACGCAGGTTTTCTGACCGAATCTGTACTTCTCAGAGAATCCGATGCCAGAGAATCGGAATGATCTGGCGCCTGTTCCCTCTCCTGGACGCCCTGTTGAATTCGTACGCCCCCAAATTTTTCGTATGTCTCCTCGGAGAGAAACAGCTTCACGAGATCATTGGGCTGAAGGATTTCCCTGCCCTCCGCCTTTTTCCCGTTCAGAGTGATATTCTTTTTTCGAAGCATTTTATAAAGAAAGCTCTTGGGCGCCTCCCGCATATAGCGCGCCAGCAGCTTATCCAGCCGCTGGCCGGCGTCCCCCTCCTCTATCCGAATCTGTATCATAATGGTTTTCCTGCTAAAGGCTGTTCTGAATAGTTACGTTTTCCTTAATTCCGCGAAAGGGAAGCCTGTCCTGCCCATTCTACAGCGAAATCGCCAGCAGCGTCTGATAAATCACCTCATCGCGCGACAGCCCCGGATAACGCTCATCCGGGGTAAAGGAAAGTCCCTCCCGGTATTTTTCCGGATTCTTAGCCAGAACAGAAACCCGCTGTAAATATGGCTTCAGATCCTTCATCACCTTTACCTGCGCCTCGGTAAATCCGTTCGAAGAAAGCATCTGGCGGATATGTTTTTCCAGATAAGCGATATCCGTCTTTTCATCCGCGGTAAAACAAACCACCTGATCGCCGCAGATCACCGCCGCCTCCACCAGGCTCGTATGCTCATAGGCAGTAATCGCCAGCTCATAGCCCACGGTCAGGCTTCCAGCTGCCTGTTTGATTGCGTCATATCTATCATCTGGCATCGGACGCTGCATCAGCATCATGATCAGCCCGACCATCGACCGGCAGGCCGGCAGACAGCCAAGAATCGCAATCACCGTAAAAAGATTCAGCCGCGATTTCACTGTGACATACCCGATGATATAGATGCCGAGCGGCAGAATAAACATCAGCAGCGTCATCAGAAATCTCTTTTTCTTTTCATAGCTGATATAACCACGGGTTCCCTTTTTCACTTTCTTCATGAAAAACTGTCATCTCCTTTTGTGCGTCTTCGTATGTTTATCCCTGTCTCTGCGCGGCCGAATCAGGCAATTCGGGCCGTAACCGATCAGATCCGTCCTGCCGGCAATCTTCAGTGCTTCCACGACCAGCTCATAATTCTCCGGATTCCGGTACTGGATCAACGCGCGCTGCAGGCGCTTGCGGTGCGGATTCTTTTCCACGTAGACCGGTTTCATGGTGCGCGGGTCAAGCCCTGTGTAATACATACAGGTCGAAATCGTGGACGGTGTCGGATAGAAATCCTGCACCTGCTCCGGCATGTACTTCAGATCACGCAGGTACTCCGCCAACTCCACGGCCTCTTTCATGGAACAGCCCGGGTGGGACGACATCAGGTAAGGCACCAGATACTGATTCATACCGCAGGCCTTGTTCATTTTCTGATAAGCGTCCGTAAATTTCAGGTAAACGCTGTGCTTTGGCTTTCCCATCATCTCCAGCACACGGTCAGAAACATGCTCCGGCGCCACCTTAAGCTGTCCGCTGATGTGGTATTTGACCAGGTCGCGGAAAAATGCCTGCGAACGATCCGCCATCAGATAATCAAAGCGAATACCGGAACGGATAAAGACCTTTTTCACTTTCGGGATCTCCCGCAGGCGCCGCAGCAGCTTCACATAATCGCTGTGATCCGCATCCAGGTTTTTGCACGGTTCCGGGAAAAGGCACTGTTTATTTTTGCAAACGCCTTTCTCCAGCTGTTTTTTGCAGGCCGGATGGCGGAAATTCGCGGTTGGGCCGCCGACATCATGGATATAACCCTTAAAATCCGGGTCTTCGGTCATCTGCTCCGCCTCCCGGACGATCGAGTCATGGCTGCGCACCTGCACAATCCGTCCCTGGTGGAAGGTCAGCGCACAGAAGCTGCAGCCGCCAAAGCAGCCGCGGTTGCTGACCAGGCTGAACTTCACTTCAGCAAGCGCCGGAACCCCGCCCTGCGCGTCGTAAGACGGATGCCAGGTACGGCAGTAAGGCAGGTCATACACATCATCCATCTCCAGTGTCGTAAGCGGCTTCGCAGGAGGATTCTGCACAACATACAGAACCCCCTCAGAATTCAATTGCGCAGGCACTTGTCCGGTTTCCGCAGAGCCCTGTCTCTCGCGCGGCAAAGCGTTTTTCCCCCTGTGATACGGCTCCACCAGCCTTTTGGCCGTGAATGGATCCGTATTGCAATACTGCGTATAAAAGCTCTCCGCATATCGGCGTTTCTCCGCTTTCAGCTCCTCAAAAGAGGGTAAAAGCTCATAATCATAGACATCTTCCAGATGTCTGGTCAGATAGCAGGTGCCCTCAATAAAAGTGATATCCTGAACAGACAGCCCGGAATCCAACGCTTCCGCGATAGCCACAATCGAGCGCTCGCCCATCCCGTAGGAAACCAGATCCGCCCCGGAATCAATCAGCACAGACGGTTTCAAAGAATCTGACCAGTAATCATAATGCGCCAGGCGGCGCAGACTTGCCTCGATTCCGCCCACAATAATCGCCGCGTCCGGATAGGCCTGACGGATGAGCCTGCTGTAAACAGTCACCGCGTAATCCGGCCGCTTCCCCATCACCCCGCCCGGCGTATAGGCATCCGCCGAACGCCGCCGTTTCGAGACCGTATAGTGGTTTACCATGGAATCCATATTCCCAGCCGACACCAAAAAACCAAGACGCGGCCGTCCAAGCGCTATCACACTCTCTTTTTTTCTCCAGTCCGGCTGCGCAAGAATCCCGACGCTAAACCCGTGCGCCTGCAGCAGACGGCTAATGATTGCATGACCAAACGAGGGATGATCCACATAAGCATCTCCGCAGACATAAACAAAATCCAGCTGACTGATTCCCTGCGCTTTCATTTCTTCCGGCGTAGTCGGCAGAAATTCCATTTTCGACTCCATTCCGCCGTTTATTACTCGAACGGCCTTTCATACATAAACACGTTTATCCTGCAACGCAGGAATAGCTTCTCTTATCGTAGCTTCCGGCCTTTTCCTACAGAATCTCATAGCTGCCATCAAGTATCTCATCGTAGCTGCGGATATAGTAGTCCGCCAGCCGCCGCACCTCCTCTTTGCGTGCGGAAGAAAAATCATCCTCCATCGCACAGACGCGCATCCCTGCGTTTTTCCCGGCGAGCACACCCATCGGCACATCCTCAAACACCAGGCAGCGCTCCGGACGGACGCTCAGCTTTTGGGCCGCGGCGAGATAAACATCCGGCGAGGGTTTTCCTTTCGCGACCTCACAGGAGGTCACAATCGCGTCAAAACAGTCATCCACCCGGTTGTTCGCCAGCGCAGCGCGGATCAGCTCCTGGCTGTTGCTGCTCGCAATCGCGACCGGGTAGGCATTGTCCCTCAGATACCGCAGGAAAGCTGCCGCGCCAGGCTTCATCGGCACCCTTGTACCATAAACGCCAAGCGCCATCCGGTTCCATTCTTCCTTGATCTCTTCAATCGTCAGCGGGAGGGAAAAGCGTTCCCGAAAGTAAACGGCGGTCTCTGTAAACCCCATCCCTTCAATCGCGACGGTCAGCTCCGGTGTAGGCGCATACCCGTAGCGTCCCAGAAAATCAATATCAATATCCGTCCACACCCACATGGAATCAACCAACGTCCCATCCAGGTCAAAAATCACAGCTTCCGCCTGTTCTAACATATGTATCATCCTTTGTCGTATTTTCCGCTCCCTCATTGCAATCTCCAGCCGGGATAATATTTATTTTTCAGGCTTCCATTCCCATATTTTCCCCAGCCGAGCGCATGGCCGTCCACACAGACCAGCACCCAGCCTTCCGCCAGCCTGTCCGTCTCGGCCGTCTCAAGGGCAATTGTCTCACCTTTAAGATAGCGCAGCACCCGCTCGTCCTCCGTCTCCAGATCCAGTACCACATCAAAGCAGGAAGAATCCAGCAGCATCGCCAGCTCCTGGGATGGCTCAAAGCGGCCGCGCTTCAAAGTGCCGACCCGCACCCCCGTGCGCAGATAACGAATGCTTTTGGGCAAATCAAAGGGAGGCACCAGCAAGCACTGTTCCCCGATCTGTTCATACCGAAACTCTTCCAGCCAGGCCTCCGTGCAGGAAATCCGTGCAAAAAAATCCCGCACCTCCCCGGGAAATCGTTCCATCTTTCCGTTCCTTAGATTGTTTCGCATCGTTTCTGTACAATCATTTTCTTCCTTGGGTCTTTTCCGGAGCAGCGCCGCAAAATGTCCTTCTCCTTCCACCCGGTGCGGGTAAAGACGAACACAGTTTTCCAGTCCTCTTCCGGGCGCTGCCCCCTCTATCCTTTTTGCGGGAACCAGAGTCAGCTCTGGAAAACGCTCCAGCGCGTCCGCGACAACCGCCTCATCCTCTTCTTCGGAAAAGGTACAGGTCGAATACAGGAGCATTCCGCCCGGCTTTAGCATCCGCACCGCCCAGGAAAGAATCTCCTTTTGCAGCGGCGCGTATTCTTCCGGGCCTTTCTCCATCCAGGAAGCAATCAGACTGCTGTCCTTTCGGAACATGCCTTCCCCGGAGCAGGGGGCGTCCACGAGAATTTTATCAAAGAAACAGCCAAACGCTTTGAAAAGGCGCTCCGGCGTCTCTGCCGTGACACAGACATTTGCCGCGCCCCACACAGCCAGATTTTTCACCAGTGCCTTTGCCCGACTCGCGCTCACATCATTCGCTACCAGAAGTCCGCTTCCCTCCAGACGGGAAGCCAGCTCTGTGGCTTTGCCCCCCGGCGCCGCGCACAGATCCAGCACCCTGTCGCCCGGCGCAATCGGAAGAAGGCTTGCCGGAAGCATGGCGCTCGGCTCCTGAATATAATAAAGCCCTGCAAAGTACCAGGGATGCCGCGAAACCGGCGCATTCTCCACATAAAAACCATTCTCTGTCCAGAGAATCGGCCGGAGGACAAACGGCAGCTTCTCTGCGGCGTCCACCGCCGATATTTTTCCAGTATTTACACGAATGCCGGAATAAGCCTCCCGCTCACAGGAGGACAAAAATGCCTCTGCCTCTTCTCCCAGCTGGCCGCGCATCCGCGCGACAAATTCCTCAGGAAGCCGTTCTCTCACAGACATAGCTCTATTCTTCCTCTTCCACCGACTGGGCACGGTAGCCTTCCGCAATCAGATCCAGCTCTTTTCCAAACCGCGACAGCTGTTCAATATCATCCAGTTCGTAAATGCGGTAAAACTCATCCTGTATCTTCTGAATCTCTCTCTTGTTTGCCACACGGTAAAGGTTCTGAATGTTATTCAGGATATCCGCCACCAGCCTGGAGTGAATCTGAGAAGAATTCTGCGCATCCATAATCTCACTGCGCACCGAAGACATCTCATTGTCCAGGGAAATGATCGCGTTCGCCGCATTTGTCAGCTTCTCACGAATATGATCCGGAATGTTTTCCCGATACTTGTACTGGAGAGAATGCTCAATCGTAGACCAGAAATTCATCGCCAGCGTACGAATCTGAATCTCCGCAAGGATCCTGCGGCTGCCGGAGATGGTCTGCACCTCATAGCGGATAATCATATGATAGCTGCGGTAGCCGCTGTCCTTCATATGATGGACGTAATCCCGCTCACTGACCACTTCCATATCCGTCCGCTGCCGGATGATCTCAACGACTGTCTGAATGTCCTCCACGAACTGGCAGATAATCCGTATTCCTGCAATATCAGAAATTCGTTCTTCGACTTCCTCTAGCTTCACATTTTTTCTCTGTGCCTTTTCCAGAATACTGGCAATTGTCTTCACGCGGCCGGTCACCTGCTCAATCGGGGAATAAAGACCCTGATTCCGGTATTCGCTTCTCAGGTGTTCAAATTTTAAAGTGAGCTCTTTCACCGCCAGATCATAGGGGCTTAAGATCTCACGCCACAATAGTATTTCCATCTTTCTCTCCCTAAACGACGCAGCAGCCGCCGATTCAGGCCCGCCGCCCGAATCATATACCACAGCACCATACATGGGCAAATTCTCGAGGTTACGTTACAGCTTTCCGCCCGTTATCATAACATACAAAACCAAAAGATGCAATGCATTCGATTACATCAGCTCCGCATACCGGAGCACCCAGTAGGGATTGACGCTCTGCTCCTGTGACTGCTCGGTCCGGATGTAAATCCCCAGGTGAAGGTGCACGTCAAACATCCCCCGCGTTCCTTCCTCGCCGTACCCTGTATCCCCCATCAGGCCAAGCCGTTCCCCAGCGTATACGCTGTCCCCCACTGCGAATTCCCGCGCATAGGAATCCAGATGCGCGTAATAAAAATAGCCGCCGCTCGGGCTTCGAATCCCAATACGGTATCCTCCCTGCTCCAGCCAGCCGACCTTTTCTACCACTCCGTCGGTCATACTGACGACCGGATAAACACCGGCCAGATTTTCCGCAGGCATCAGATCCGTTCCCTCGTGTCCGCGCAGGCCGCCATAGGTGCGTTCAAACATCCAGGTATTTTCATAAGAAACCGTTCCCGCCGCGACCGGAAAGCATTCGATATCGTCCCAGATCGCTGCGTACGCGCTCCACACAGCCTGATAGCCGCTTCGGTTTTCTTTAAGAAGTGCGCTTCTCCAGGAAGAAAGCGCTTTGCCATCCCATTGTTTTGGCCAGGAAAACGTTCCCTTCCGGCAAAACGGATACAATGTTGTCAGAACCTCTCCGGGTGTCAGGCCTTCATCCACTGCATTTGACAATTGGCAAAGCGAATACTCCGACAGCTTCATCTGCCGAAATGAATCCGATTCCGTCACCTGGGCTCTAAGCGCAGCAGCCGTTTCCCTCTGATACAGGAGCGCAGAAAACCACACGGAAACGCCCACAAGAAAAAACAGAAAGCAGATCCAGGAAAGCCCTCTCTTTCGCATCCCATGCTCCTTCCGGTGCCGAACCATAGCCTGGGGCAATGGCAATCGCTTTCCGGCACGCAGGCTGTCTGCACAGTATATTCCGCCAGACCGCAAATTATGCCAAAGCATGACCACTTTTTGAATCCCCTCACTCAGAAAGAGCAGATTCTTCTCCAGCAGAAGCTAGTTCCTTCGCAGCGCGTGAGGCAGGAATTTTTCAATCATAACGAAGGAAATGTTCTCATACAATTTCATATCACAGGCTCAAAAAGGAGCACAGCATGTCAAAGAAATCCCTATTCGCGATTTTCCTCTTATTTATATACCTGCTTCTTTGCCCCCAGATGGCCCTGAATTCCGCCCGGGAAGGCCTGCTGCTCTGGTATCATTCTGTACTTCCGGTCGTCTTTCCATTTCTGTTTCTAAGCAGTCTGGCCATACGCCTCGTAAGCGCGGAGGATATGCCGAAAATACTTACCCGACCCTTTACGCGCCTTTTCGGCTGCTCCGCATACGGAGCTTTCGTCATTCCGGCCGGTTTCCTCTGCGGCTTCCCGATGGGCGCCAAACTCACCGGGGATCTGTACCGGGATGGAAAAATCACACGGGAAGAAGCCCTGCGGCTTTTCGGCTTCGCAAACAACCTGAGTCCCGGCTTCATCGTCTCCTACCTGGCCGCCGAGCAGATGCAGCAGCCCGCGCTGGCAGGATGCTTCCTCTTACAGATCCTGGGAGCGGCGCTCCTATATGGGTGGACGCAGGGCTGGCCGCACCATGTCCATCAGCATCCGGCGCCTCAGCAAACGCCACGCGGCCATGAAAAAGTATCCTTCTCCCTGATTGACGACTGCATCTACGGCGCCATGGAAAGCGCCCTCCGGCTCGGCGCGTATATCCTGCTCTTCGCAATTCTCAGCGGAGCCATCACCCAGGCCGCACCTCTTTCCAATCCGGCCATACTGTTATTTGCATCCAGCATTGAAGTAACCAACGGAATCCGGCTGCTCGCCGCTTCCGCCCTGTCCGCAGGAGAAAAATATGTCGCGGTATCCGCGCTTGCGGCATTCGGCGGATTTTCCGCTCTGGCACAGAGCGCGGGAATCGCGCATATGGACAAAGAGATGCTCTTTTATTACATCAAAAGCAGGGTGATTATCACCCTGCTCTCCATTCTGATATCTATTGCCGTATTCCTGCTGCTGCAGGCAATGCACTGATCCGGATCAATCTCATAAAAACAATCACTCATCCTGAGGCTGCTCCGGAAGCTCTTCTTCTTCCGGCTGTGTATAGCTCGAAGGCTCGACGGTCGGAGAAAGCTCGGAGCGGTTCTTGCTCACAATATCATAGCAGGACTGAAGCGAATTGATAAAATTACTGTACTTCGTCCCGGCTGTGTCAATCGTATGGCTCATGATCTTCTCCAGATTCGCCAGCATATCATCCGTGTAGCGAATCGCACTCATACGAATATTATTTGAATCCTCCGTCGCCCGATCCATAATATCCTGCGCCTGTGCATTCGTCTCGTCAATCAGCTGCTTGGACTGCTCCACAGCAATCCGCATCACTTCACTCTCGCTGACGATCTGCTGCGCCTTCGTATTCGCCTCCGCAATAATCGCGTCTGCCTTCTGCTGCGCGTCCTCCAGGATCGCGTCCTTATTGCTGATGATCTTCTGATAACGCTTGATCTCATCCGGCGTCTTCATACGCAGCTCACGAAGAAGCTCCTCAAGCTCCTCTTTGTTCACTACGATCTTCGTCGAGGAAAGCGGCTGAAACTTACAGCTGTCAATGTACTCCTCAATCTCCTCAATGATCTGTTCAATTCTACTGCTTGCCATGGTTCCCTTCTCCTTACTTAAAATATTTATACTCCGTTCGTTTCCAATTGCTATCAATCTCTTCCATACGCATCCAGCCTGCATCTCCGGCAGAGCGCGCCGACTCTCCTCTTGCAGTGCGAATGGTTATGATCTTTTTACAGTGCCAATTTTCGCGTAAACATGCTCCGCGACCTGCGGCGGTACAAATCCTGAAATATCCCCGCCATAAAATGCAACCTCTTTTACGATCGTCGAACTAATATAAGCATAATTCAGCTCCGTCGTAAAAAACAGCGTATCTACTCCCCGTTCAAGACTCCTGTTTGTCTGCGCCATCTGAAGCTCATATTCAAAATCGGTCACGGCTCTCAGGCCGCGGACAAGGAACGAGGCATCACACTTCTTGCAAAAATCAACAGAAAGTCCGGAAAACGCCTCCACCCGTACATTTGAAATATGGGAAGTCACATCTTTTAACATATTAACACGTTCTTCCACAGAAAACAACGGTGTTTTTTCATTATTATTTAATACACCCACCACCAGCTCATCCGCCACTGCCGCGGCCCGCTCGATGATATCCAGGTGCCCTTTTGTCACCGGGTCAAAACTGCCCGGATAAACTGCACGCCTCATAACTCCAGTCACTCCTCCTCATGAATCACCGGGCCGAGAAAGATATGCTTATTTGTCTTATACGTTTTCACACGAAGGATCTCATATCCGTAATCCGCCAGATGCGCCTCATCCGTCTCAAGCGCCATCTCCACGATAAACATCGTCTGCGCATCCACAAACGTCGGCCTTCTAGCCGCGATGGCCTGTAAAACCTGATCCTCCAGCCCTTTCCCATAAGGCGGATCCATGAAAACAATCTGATACGGCGGCTGTCCATTCAACCGCTCAAGCGCCATGCGCACGTCGCAATTCAGCACTTCCGCCTGCCGGTCCAGACGCGTAAAGCGAAGATTCTCCCGGATGCAATCCGCAGCCGCCCGGTTCTGATCAACAAAACAGGCAAAAGCAGCGCCGCGGCTCAAAGCCTCAATCCCAATCCCGCCGCTCCCGGCAAACAGATCCAGGAACCGGATCTCATACAGATCATTCTGTAAAATATTAAACAGTGTCTCCTTAATCCGGTCTGTCGTCGGCCGTGTGCTATCGCCCGCGATGGTCTTCAGCGGAAGTCTCCGCGCTTTTCCAGCAATCACTCTCATATTCGCTCTTAGCCCATCTTTCATCTTTCCCATTTGTTCTCACACGATTATAATTTTTTCAACCCAGACTGTCAATACAAAACACATATTCGATTTCAAAATCTCTGTTCAGTGGCAGCTGAAAACCATCAGGCTTCTTCGAAAAAAAGGACAAAATCAGGAAAGTGTGTAAAAATGGAAAAATACTGCTTGACAGAAAAAAAGACTTTGATGCATACTTCTGAATAAGAGCAGCAACGAGAACAGGCTTTTACCTGTTTTTGGCGATTGCTCTGCCTGATTTAATAAGGAAGACTTTGCTTACTTTAAGACTGACTTGAATGGAGGTTTCTTTTATGCTGATTCCTGTGATTTTGTTTCTGATAGGACTCTTGTTTCTGATCAAAGGGGGCGACTGGTTCGTGGACGGTGCGACCGGAATCGCCGAGCGTTTTCATCTCCCTGATTTGCTGATCGGCGCCACCGTCGTTTCCATCGGGACGACCCTGCCAGAGGTTATGGTATCCGCCACATCGGCCGTCAGCGGGCACAGCGAGATCGCCTACGGGAACGCCATCGGTTCCATCATCTGCAATACCGCTCTAATCTCTGCAATCACCATCGCCGTCCGCCCGGGCAAGGTATCCCGTAAAACGCTGACCCTGCCAATCTGCTTTTTCTTTGCAGCGGCACTTTTCTATGCGGGAGTCGCCTACACGACCGGCTCATTTACCCGGCCGGTCGGCATCCTGCTGCTGCTTTTATTTGCAGTATACATGGTCCTCACCGTGCGGCAGATGACCACTGCCGAAACAGCAAGCACGAACGACACGAAAAACACAAAGGAATCCAGTATCACAAAAGAAATCATTCTGTTAATTGCCGGAGCCGTCCTCATCGCCATTGGAGCCGATCTCCTGGTTGACAACGGAACTCTGATCGCCGAAGCACTGGGCGTACCGGAATCCGTCATCGCACTGACCTTCGTCGCGCTGGGAACCTCCCTGCCGGAGCTGGTAACCGCCATCACATCGCTAATCAAAGGTCACAGCGCACTTTCCCTGGGAAATATCATCGGCGCAAACCTGTTCAACCTGGTCCTCGTCTGCGGTATTTCCATCACACTGAATCCGTTTCACATCCCCGTCTCATCCACACTCTTCGGATACAACGCATCCCTGGTGCTGGATCTGCCCGTGATGTTCGCGGTCATGCTGCTTCTGACCATTCCCGCCCTGGTTCGGCAAAAGCTCTCCAGAGTGCAGGGAATCCTGCTGCTGATCATTTACGCATCCTATTGTGTGATTCAGTTTACCATGTAAAAAAAGCCGAACGACAGAATGATATAACAAGATATGCTGCATACAAAAGAAAGCGCCCGGATTCGGGCTGAAAAGTCTTATTTCGCGGAATAAAGGGAGGACAACATGGGTGGAAAAAATGACAGACGACCATCGGCACGCCGCCGCAGATGCGCCCGTATACGCAGGCGGCTGGGCTCATTCCTGCTGGCCTTCTGCATGATCTTTACCATGCTGGAGGCGGCACCGGCGACAACCGTCAGCGCGGCGTCCACTCCGGTCAGCAAGCACGGCCAGCTGTCCGTCGACGGCGTAAATTTTGTAGACAGCAGCGGAAATGCTTTTCAGCTTCGCGGGATCAGCACCCATGGCATCAACTGGGATGTAGGAAGTACCTATGTCAGCAAAAAAGCCTTTAAAACCCTGCGCGATGGATGGGGCGTAAACGCCATCCGGCTTTCCATGTATACAGAAAACTGCAATGGCTACTGCAGCGGCGGCGACCAGAGCGAATTGAAAGCGCTGGTCAGCAAAGGCGTAAAATACGCAACCGATCTGGGCATGTATGTCATCATCGACTGGCACATTTTATCAGATGGGAATCCAAATGAACATATAACAGAAGCGAAGGCATTCTTTACCACTATGGCAAAGAAATACAAAAACTACAACAATGTGATTTACGAAATCTGCAATGAGCCCAACGGCTGCAGCTGGAAAAGCATCAAATCCTATGCCAAGAAAATCATCAAAGCGATCCGAAAATACGACAAAGACGCCGTCATCATCGTCGGCACGCCGTCCTGGTCGCAGCTCGGAGCAAGCCTCACATCCAACGAGGTCGCGGATGATCCAATCACAGGCTATGATAACATCATGTACTCCCTGCATTTTTACGCCAGCGAAGACGCCCACAGCGAATACCTGCCGGATAAGCTGAACTATGCCCTGGAAAAAGGCCTTCCCGTCATCGTCTCCGAATTTGGACTGTCCGAAGCCGACGGCAACGGCGAAATCGATAAAACGTCAGCCAATCAATGGTTTAAGCTGTTAAACAAGTACAACATCAGCTACTTTTGCTGGAGCCTGAGCAATAAAGACGAATCCTCGTCCCTGCTGAAAGCCGGCACCGCCAAAACCAGTTCCTGGAAATCCAGCGACCTGAGCACAGCAGGCAAATACATCAAAAAGAAATATCTGGCACGGCAGGAAAAACTGGGGGCCGCGGCGTGAGGCCACTTCAGCACCTCTATTGCACACGGAGCGCCCGAATTGCTGCCGAACGCTCAACTGGTATGATTATACTTTAGTAAATCGTATAAGCAATATTCGTCAACATGAATATATGATATTCTATGGTATTCATTTATTGCATTTATCAGTTTATCAACATCACTAAAATAATTCATTACAAAATTGTATGTTTTTACTCTTTTCATTTTTAACACGACCTTACAATAATCGCTCGGCTTCATTTTTGACTTTTTAAAATCATCATATCGTCCTTCACTTAGTACAATCAACATTTCGATTTCAGGAGCAGTAATAATGTTTATCACAGATCCTACTTTATTCTCATATGCTTTCGATATTTTAAATTTTTCTCGTCTAGAATCCAATATTCTTAATATTGTAACCTTTTCAGAAAACTCACGTGATAAATATTTCATTTCAAAATCTTTTGAATTAGTCCGCCTGATTATCTCATTGTCTAAGAGGTTTTTATTAGTGAATATTAGCTTATCTTCTTGAAGCAATCGCTCGATGACAGCACTCTCTGCACTCCCCTCACAGATACAAGCAACATATTTTGTTAGCCGGATTTCATATCTGCTCATTTTATGCCTCCTCGTTATCCAAGGAAACATTTTCTATGATTACATTCTTCAGATCAATATACAGATCATAAACAGGAGTTGTTCCACCCAAGTATCCGCTCTGATACACTTCACTCTTTTTTATGTCATTTCGTCCAAGTATTTGTGATAGATTATTGACCGTAATACCATTATTATTTCGGACAATATATACATTGTCATTTCTATTGAAGTTATCCAGCAACTCAGAATAATGTGTTGTAAATATCAACATTGCACCATGGGGATTAACCTTATTATTCTGGTAGAACTTAAACAATGTAGAAACTATCTCCTTATTAAAGTGATTCTCCAACTCATCAATAATCAAATATCCGCCATTTTTAAATGAAGATATTGCGTTGACAAATACGTTTATGCCTTTGATTGTTCCAGATGACAGATATTGATTCAGCTCCTCTGGCTTGTTCAATATGATTTCATCTTGGTTATAAAACTTCAAGTAAATTGCTGTCCTGTTTCTGTTTTTCTTCGTGCGAAGGTACTCGACCGTTGAATCAAAGTATCTTACTATCTCAAGGGGAAAATCATCAGTAATAAGTAGCTGATTTATGTTTGTACTGAACAGCATTTCAATTAGACTGACGTTCTGACATTCTTTTTTATTAAAGGCGATAATGATACTCACATCATCCAACAGATATTGCTCTGAAACATTACGAATATTTATCGGAGCTTCATTTGAAAAATCACATATAGATTTTTTATTTTTCGCCGCCTTACACGGTTTAAGATACAACGCCTCGTCCTTGATGAAGTACTTATTGTCGTAACCAATAACAGTACGCAAGTATCCAATCTCTTGATTGTCTGTCAGAAAATAGTTCTCAATTATTGTTTCGCCAGTACCAAGGATCTCATGATACGGAATGGAGTTAATAGGCTCATTGTTCAACAGACGCATACTAAAGACAATAACCTTCAGCATGGATGTCTTGCCGGAAGCATTGATACCTATGGCAGTGATTACATTGTTCTGGTAAAAGTTTCTAAAGAGGTTTGACATCTCATTTCTGTCAACATCGTTCACTCGCTGCATGGCAACAAAGTCAATTTCAAATGTGTCAGCAAAAAGCGGCAATCCTGTTGCTTTGATTTTTAATAATTTCATGGTCTGCATCCCTCCTCATATTTTAAATTGTAGCACACATTTGCCCTGTGGTCAATACTAAAAACAGAAAATCCGTTTTTAATATTAAGGCTCTCCATTTTACCGTGGGGATTCTATCTATCTTAACTTCCTCTAAATTTTAACCCTCAATGGCTTTCAAGACTCGCAAACTTC
>JAJPWX010000078.1 GCA_021205755.1 Lachnospiraceae bacterium
ACACCCACCTGTCGGGTCTTTCTCGAAAAAAGATGCGGATAATCTTTTCACCGAACTCCGCACAGGCGTGCCAGTTCTTCGTCATCTGTCCACAGAGGAGCCTCAGATGATTCAGCGTCTGGACTCCCACCCTTTTCCATTTCCCGCCGCAGCATCTCAACAGAAGGGCTTGCGTAGGATTTACGGGTTGTCAGTGTGCTGGAATGCCCAAGCAGAACAGCGATCATTTCAATTGGAATTCCATCCCTGTACCAGCCAGTGGCTCTTGTTCTCCGAAGCATATGCGGGTATATTTGCGGCGGTAAGTCCGGTTTGGATTTTCGCACTATGTCACCGTATTTCTTCACGATTCGCTCAAGGTTCCTTTCCGACATTCGCCCCATTTGTCCTTTAATTACAGTATAGATAAACGGAGTGGCTTTCTGCTGATGCTGCTCGTGATAAAGCTCCATGTACTGTCTGATCAACGGAACCGTTTTTTCCGACAGTGCCACAATGCGCTCCTTGTCTCCTTTGCCATGTATGCGGAGATACGGTTCTGAGCAGGTGAAATTTACATCTGTCACATCAAGTTCGATCAGTTCATCTGCACGTATCGCTGTGTCATAGAGAATTACTAGGATCAGCTGGTCTCTGATCCCAATCTTAGATGGACCAGGTGCTGACAGAAGCATGGCAAGTGCTTCTTTATCATCAATGGTCTCCCGTATTCTTGACGGCACGGTTACATAGGGCACTTCCGAAACATTCATGTAAATCTGAATCAGATCTGGCTTTCGTGTCGCAACGTACCGCATGTACGCAGTTATGACAGTCAGCCGGTGGTTCACGGTTCTTGGCTTATAACCGTTGTTCTCAAGAAAAATCCGGTAATCCAGAAGAAAGTCATAGGTGAGATCTGCGAATCGGAAGTGTTCAATCGTGATTCCACAGTTATCTGATAAATATCGGCGGAAGATTGTCAATGCATCGGCATACGCTTCTGCCGTCTGGGGACTGTCCTGGTGCTGGGACGGAAGGAAGATGTTCAGATAATCCCATGTCAAGGAGAAGAAGAGTTCCTCTTTTAAAATCTTTTTCTTCATCTGCGTCTCACCTCCGGAATCACACTCGCTGCCACGGTATCTTTCTGCTCGATGATTCGGAAAGCTTCTGAAACTATGTGGTAGTAATAAAAACTTTCATCCGGGTCACGATGCCCCAGATACTTGCTTAAATAAGGCAGCATCACGTTGACATCGGCGCCTTCCAGAATCCATTGGTTAATGCGGTTGACAACAAAAGTATGCCTGAGACAGTGAGGTGTCGGCTTCCTGTCACAGCTTTTTGAGTACGGCGTTGCATTCCAGAAAGCTTCAAACTTCTTGTCAATCTGAGTCTTTGAGACATGGTTGGCCGGGTTCCTGCCAGGGAAAAACCAGACAGGTTCAAAGCCAAGTGTTCTCTTTAAGTGGCTGAAATATTTCCCTGCTAAAAGCCGCAGATCCTCCGGCAAATAAACCAGCCTGTCCTTATGGTTCTTTCCTTCTTTTATCATCAGAATACCATTTTCAAGGTCAACATCGGAGGTTTTCAGGGAACATGCTTCATTGTTTCGCATACCGCAGCAATAATAAAAGCGAAAAATAACCGGGTATTCGTCGGCCATTCTGAGAAAAACAGCTGCCGGAGCTTCGGGATAATATCCATCAATCACAAGAAAAAGTTCGCGAATCTCATCATCACTGAGGATGTGGATTACCGGATGGTCATCACCGATGCGAATGAGCGGCACGTAGGCCTGGATGCCGAGCGTGTTCATATAAAAGGCAAGAGATCGCAGGGTGCTGACTCTGCCCTGCTGGCTGCTTTTGCCTTCGGAAGGAAGACAGCACAGCCATTCGTTGACCCTTTCCACTGTAATGGCTGCATCGTCATATCCATGGGCAATCCAGTAATCATCAAACCGTTTGAGGTTATAGGCCTGGACATTGTAGATAAATCCGAGCTTTCTCTTTTCAGATACAAGCCCTCCCATGTAAGGAGCAAGGGAACTGCGATAAGTATAATTCCTGTAATCAGTCATAACGTCTGCCCTCCATTGTAAGATTTGCCTTTTCCAAAGAAATCGGGCATAAGCGCATCCGGTCCGGATCAAGGTTAAGATAGCGGGAAACCGATGCTGTTCCCCGATGCCCCAGCAGATCCGCCACAATGCCCCGGCCGACATTCCGCTGAAGCTGCTCTGTTGCAAAGGTTTTTCGCGTGACATGAAAGCCAGAGCCTGGGCAGTTGCGATCCGGAAGCGTATGCTTCAATGCATAACGGCAGGCTGCAGGGGACAGTGAGTCATAGGGAGCCCTTACTTTCACAAAAACAGAACAGCAGGCGGTTTCCGGACGGCCATTTTTGATGTAGAGATAGATGGCGTTTCCAACATCCGTTGGCATGGGCAGTTCAATCTCATGCCGGGTTTTCTGCTGCATAACCCGTATCGTCTGCTGCTTCCAGTTGATATCCTGGAACGTCAGCTTTACGATATCACTGCTGCGAAGTCCCATTTTCATCCCCAGAAGAAGGATTGCATGGCTGCGGAGTTCTGTAGAAGTGGATGCCTGTTTCCCAGCCTGTTCTATTTCTGCTTTTTCATCTTCTGAGAGGGTGATGACGGCATTTTCTTTCGGTGCAACTGTACAGGCAAGGGAAAACGACACTCCATAAGGGATCAGATTTCGCCGCTCGAGGAATTGAAGAAATCTTCGAATTCTTACATTATAAGCGTTCTTTCCCTCAATGGTCATATGCTGATCGGTCTGGTTAAACATTTTTATAAGTTCCACTGTTATGTCAGAAAAAGAAGTGACATCCTGCTCAACCAGAAAAAGGCTAAACCTTGTGGTCGAAGACCTGTACATGGAAAGCGTGGACGGTTCCCAGCCTTCTTTTGATTTTAATTCCAGAAAGTCCTCCAGCGTTTTCCGGCACCATTCAGGAAGCGAATTACACAGCAACGGCTGATTTCTAAAAATAACTTGCGGGATTATATCCCCTTCTTTTGTATATAATTCGAAAAGATCCAGAATACGCCGTTTCTGTTTCCACCCAGCACCGTTACTGATAAGTATCTCGGGCTCCAGCCATACAGCAGCAATCTCACGGTGGTAGCCCAACCCGTGCATTTCTAAAAATAGCAGAAGATTATAAAGAGTAGATTTTGCGGCTTTACAGGGGCTGCTGCTGTAACCGAGAGAGCGAAAACGTTCCATAAAACCAGGAATAAGCTCTGCGTACTCTTCTGAAGGAAAGGCCAGGCTCTCATTCCTCAGCGATTCAATTCTGCTGTTCTGTTCAGGCGAAAGATCCTGCATATGCAGAACGCTTCCATGCATCCTGAAATAAGGATACCAGCCAAGTCCATGGCTGCACATTCCTCTGGAGGCCATGAAGAGGAGGATATCTCCAATCACATACGTATATCTGGCATCGGAATTGTGAGATCTGTGGGCGTCATCTTTCATGTATGATTCCAATACCTGAAACGTTATCTCCGACGGATTTGTTATGCCATTGGTCTGGATGCTATGTAAAAATCTTGCAGCGCAGTTCCTTACCTGTGTTAGCGAGCGTTCTTTTTGATCAAGGGTGGAAAGATAATCGTCCAACAGACCCTTCCACAGCTCGCATAGGCTGGCATAATGTGAGACAACGACAGGAAACGCATTTATCGGCTGGACATTCCCATAACGAAAGAAATCATCCAGCCTGAGTAATGCAGACAGGAAACCTTTTGGATGCGGACCGGTATCCCGAAACCATTGGCCAGCCACATCTGTAGTATAGCACTGAGCGCTCTCGATAAGAAACACACGAAACTTTTCCAAACAGCGGACCGTGCTGTAATAGAGTGTGGTTCCTACGCCACGCTGTACCAGATAATTAACGACGTTTCTGCAGTTGCTGTCATAGATTGCCAGCCATTTGTGTGTGAGGTAGAGTTTCTCGTTGCACTCACACTCATAAAATAAATCACGTCTTGGTCTTGCCATAATCAGCGCACCTCCTAAAATTTGATGTGCTGATTATATCGCGGAGATAAAGATTATCCGCATCTTTTTTCGAGAAAGACCCGACATGTGGGTGTTTTTTCAAAAAGATGCGGATAAGTAAATGCTTCG
>JAJPWX010000085.1 GCA_021205755.1 Lachnospiraceae bacterium
CGGACGAATTGATTGAGACGGTGGTAAAGGCAGGCTGCCAGGCTCCGGTTGGCGGAAATGACCGGAAGTCTCTCCATCTTACCGTATGCCGCAACAGAGAAATCCTTGACGAGATCAATCAGTCCACTGCAGCAGCCATGAAAATGGAGCCGCGGGATTTCTTTTACGGAGCGCCTGTCGTAATCATTGTTTCCGCTTCGGAAAAGCAGATGGCGCCGGGCATTGAATGCGCGAACGCCGCCTGCGTGATCGAAAATATGCTGCTCGCAGCGACGGATGCCGGTCTGGATAACATTTATCTCTGGGGCGGCGTGCAGGCTCTTGGTAAGAATGCGGATATGTGTGCAAAAATGGGAATACCGGAAGGCTTTAAGCCTGTCTCAGCTGCGGCAATCGGCTATAGTAAGAGCGGCAGTGCGCAGCCGAGGGAGTTGTCTGTTTCACTTGAGACGAATTACATTTGAAAATAACTGATCGGAAACGTCATAAGCCGTTTTCCTCTTGCCACCCATCAAAGAAAACATTTTGCCTTTGATGGGTGGTTATTGTTTTGATGAAGGAGGCAATCATGAAGAACGAATATAGTCAGTTAAAAGAATACATGGATCAGAGCAGCAAAACCGTTGCGGTCACCGGCGCGGGGATTTCTTATCTCTATGGCGTGAGCAGACTGAAGCAGAGCGTGGGCCGAATGAATGCCGGACGGATTTTTTCTGCTTCCTATGTCCGCAAAAAACCGGAAGAATTTTATAAAGTCATGAAGAATGCCTTCCTGGATGCGACTTTCGTTAAAGGACCGAGTACGGTCCATAGGCAGCTCGCAGAGCTGGAAAAGCAGGGCAGGCTCTACGGCATTGTCACGCAGAACCTGGATTGCCTGCATACCATTGCAGGATCTCAGAATGTAGTGGAATTTCAGGGCAGCTTCCGCGATAACATTTGTACAGATTGCGGGACCCGTTCGTTTGATTATCAGGTATGGAACCAGGGACAGATGCCCCGCTGTGAAAAATGCGGCGCACCGCTGATGCCTACAGGCTTCTGCAGAGAACTCAAAGTAAGCGAAGAGGTTTCGCGTGACAGTATGAAGGAGGCTGTCAACATGATTGCGGAAGCAGATCTTGTGATTGTCATTGGGACCACCGGATTTCGCAGCAATGAATATTTAAGCCGTATGAAGACCGGGACGAAGCTTGTACAGATCAACCCATCCGAAACACAGTTCGACCGGATTGCGGATCTGAACATTCGGGCGGACGCTGCGGAAGCCCTTAGTGCAGTATTATGATCCATATTCGCTTAGCGAGTACGGACATGTGGTGCGATTATGGATTAAGATACTGGACAGAACGATCAACAGGTTGGGAGTGTGACTATGGGACTATTCAGAGAAAACAAAAATTCGGACGATATAAAGCGGCTGGCAGATTATATTGATCACAGCAGCAGTATTGTCGCGACGACAGGAGCAGGTATTTCAGTCGCCGGCGGCGGAGTGACATACGGACAGATGCGTTTTGCTAACCGGGGCAGCGCTAGAAGGCGCAGCTCCCAGGATGGACACAATTCTTTTCTGCCCTCCTATCTGGAGACAATGTTTTCCTATCAGCCAAGCTTTGCGCACTATGCCCTGGCAGAGCTGGAAGCGGAGGGAAAGATGACCGGGATCATCACAACGAATGTGGACTGTATGCACACGATTGCCGGGTCAAAGAATGTTGCCGAGATTCAGGGGAGCCTGCAGGTCAACTGCTGTTCCAATTGCGGCCGCCATTATGATGGTTATGAAATCTGGAGACAGGAAAAACTGCCAATGTGCGAATCATGCGGCGGAGAGATTCTCCCCTGGCCGCTTTACAGCCATATCAGCGTTTGGAATCCGGATGTCAGAAAAGCGAAGGAATGGATTGCAAAAGCGGATCTGATTCTTGTCATTGGAACCCATGGAAACTATGGGGATGTTTACTGGGATTACCGGAAAAGGGATGCGGTAATCGTCCAGATCAATCCGGGGCATACATACTTTGACCGTGTCGCGGCTCTGAATATCCGGGAAGCGTGTGATGATGTATTTCACAAACTGATAGAAAGGTGGAGCGGAAATGGCGGAGCAGAAAGCGGCGAAGGAACAATCTGAAGAGGAACGGTTAAAACAGATGGCAGCACAGATGCGGGCTGCGGAATATAAGGGACTTTCCGAAGAAGAAATTCAGGAAAGAGAACGGCAGAAGGAAATGCGCAGGAAAAAGAATATAGAGATTCTGGAGGATACGCTGTCCATTCTGGAAAAGGGCAGTTATGAAAAGGACGGGCAGGAGAGAAAGCTGCAGTTTACCCCGGATCAGATGTGCAGGATACAGGTATTCCTGCCGGATGAAATTGACGAGATGCGGAGCAGAACAGGTGTGTCCGGTTCTTTACGGGAGAGCCACGTCGAAGCTGCAGGACAAGACAAAGGCCAGCAGGCGAAAAAAGCATCCTGCACATTCAGCTGCGAAAATATGGACGCCCTTGTCCTTGCACAGAGGAAATATCTGGAACTGAAAGATAAGGGAGAAGCAGCGCACAGGGTTCTTGTCCTGAATCTGGCAAGCTCTACACACCCGGGCGGCCAGACACGGAAAGGAGCCAGTGCACAGGAGGAAGACCTTTGCCGCAGGACGTCCCTTTTGCTGTCGCTGGAAAGTGAGGCGGCAAAGAAATATTACGATTATAACAATGCGCGAAAGACACGTATGGGTTCGGACGGCGTGATGATTTCTCCATGTGTGGAAGTGCTTAAGGATGCCTCTGCGGAAATGCTCCAGGAACCATTTCCGATTTCCGTCATGAGCTGCGCGGCACCGATGATCCGCCTTGGTCTGGAAGGAATGACACAGCAGGAATACGAAACAATGCTTTACAATCGTATCCAGGGAATGCTTCTTGTCGCGGCATCACAGGGATACCGCCATCTGATTCTGGGGGCTTTTGGATGCGGCGTATTCGGGAATGATGCGGCAGTTGTGTCGGATTCGTTTTATCGTGCCATCACGAAGTTTTCTTATGCAGGGAAAGGAAGCGATCAGCTGTTTGAGTCGATTGATTTTGCTATTCTCTGCCGCCCGGAGAAAGACTATAATTACCGGGAATTCTGCAGGTATTTCTCGCCCATGCAGCTATAGTATTGTGAAAGCGAGATCATAAGGAAAGGAAGGAACGGAATGGTTTCTGATGCCAATAGCAGATCTGTAATTTATGAACAATTCAAAAAAGTGGCAGAAAAATCTCCCGCGCAGACTGCGATTGTGGAAGAGATAAGATCGTTGACATACAGGGAACTGGATCAGCGTATTCAGAGGATTGCGGAAAAGTTTTCAGACGTGGAGACGCCTCGCGCAGACGGGGCTAAGGGCGTTTGTATCGGTATCGTGACAGACCATGGAATGGATCAGATTGCCTCTATCTTTGCTGTGCTGAAAACAGGGGCGGCATATGTTCCGGCGGAACCGGACTTTCCGGAAGAACGGATCCGCTTTATGATGAAAGAAGGCAGTGTAGGACAGGTCACAAAAGGGAACAGGAAAAGAGGGAGAAAATGAAAGCAGGAGATGCAGTTACACTGGAAGCAGGGAGTAAGAAGATTCAGATATTTAGTTCGAAAAAGAAAGCGCCGTTGATCATTTATCACGCTGTGATGGGCGAAGGAAAAAGGCTGTGGCAGGCTTGCCAGGACATTGACTGCCCTGAATTCTCCCTTGCGGTTATAAATGGTGTCAATTGAGATGACGAGATGACGCCTTGGCCAATTCCGCCGATTTCGAAAGGAGATACGCCATGCTCCGGCGGCGCTGACATTTATTTAAAACAGCTGACGGGTGAATTGCTGCCGCAGATTGAGGCTTCCCTTTTGTTCCCTCCGGAGTATTGCGTGCTTGCAGGCTATTCCCTTGCAGGGCTGTTTGCGGTCTATGCGGCGTATAAAACAGACAGTTTTTCCCTTGGGGATAAAGAAAGTCATACGAAGAATCCTTATCTGGCCCCTGTGGAAGAGAATACCAGATTGCTTTTTCACTATTTTTCAGAAAAAGGAATCCGGACAACGTTTCACCTGAATAAGGGAAATCATTATCAGAATTCCACCGGAAGAACAGCAGCCGGAATAAAATGGATTTTACAACAGTAGTTCAAATCTGAAAAGCTCTAAGCTTCCTCGTGAATTCTGCAGGCAGGATATATGCGGATGTATAACTACAGCATCACACCCGCTAGTGTCGTCAGGCTGCCGTAAATGACTGACATGTTTACCGAGTACTTCAGATTGTGATGCTGTTCCTTTATTTTCCATGCTTTGCATGCCGTTCCCATGGCGTGTTTTTTGCCGCCTCCAGATTTGTCTGGCGGCGGTTTTTCACATCCTCACTCATAGGCTGGATCTCACCTGCGCTCTTCAGGGCTGTCTTGGTAAGCAGCGGCCCGATCAGCTCGTAGATCAGGATGGCAAAGAGCGTGATATTGCGGATCAGTTCGCCCTGCTCGCCCAGCTGCTGGGCAGTGACGCACATCCCCAGGGCAACGCCAGCCTGCGGCAGAAGCGTGATGCCGAGGTACTTGCAGATGGTATCGCTGCAGTGGGTCGCTTTGGCAGAGAGAAACGCGCCGATGTATTTACCGGCAGACCGGGTGAGGATGTAAACCAGACCGATCAGCACGATGATGCCGCTGGAAAAGACACTCAGCTCCAGCTGTGCGCCTGAGATCACGAAAAAGGCGGCGAAGAGCGGGTTGGTCCAGCTGTCCGTCTTGTCCATGATTTCATGGGAGAGCGGACAGAGGTTGCAGAAAATGGTGCCCAGCATCATACATACCAGCAGAGAGGAAAAGCTTATGGTCACCGGGCCGATATCGAACTCCAGCATGGACAATGCGGTAGTCAGGAGTACAAACGCGATGGACATATTCAGGCGGTTGGTATTGGAGTTGAACAGCTTTTCCATCTGCGTGAGCAGCCAGCCCATCACTGCGCCGAGAGCAAGGGACAGGACGATTTCCAGCAGCGGGTTGACAATGATAGAGACAAAGTCAATCGAGCCGGTCACCATAGCCTGGGCAACACCGAAGCTTACGGCAAACACCACCAGCCCGACTGCGTCATCCAGCGCCACGATCGGCAGCAGCAGGTCGACCAGAGGCCCCTTTGCCTTGTACTGGCGGACGACCATCAGCGTCGCCGCAGGAGCGGTGGCAGTCGCGATGGCACCGAGTGTGATTGCCTGAGCCATGGTCAGTGCACCATTGGTTGCCACATATACGATCAGAAGTGCCGCATCGACAAACAAGGTCGCTGTCAGTGCCTGGACGATGCCGATCACAGTCGCCTGTTTTCCGGTTTTTTTCAGCTGTGACAGACGGAATTCATTGCCAATGGAAAAGGCAATAAAACCAAGGGCTACATCGGAGATCAGGCTAAGCGATTCGACGTTTTCCATGCTGGTGAAGCCCAATCCTGGAATCCCAAGACGTCCGAGACAGTATGGACCGATCAGGACACCGGCCACCAGATACGCAGTGACAGACGGCAGCTTAAAAGGCTTAAACACGCGGGTCATCAGAAGCCCTGCAAGAATAGCGATTGATAGTGAAAGTAAAATGTAAACCATATTATTCATTCCTCCTTCAGCCCTTCACGCTTTCAATTCGTTTCCTGTTTTCTATAATGTATAAAAGCAGGGACAGCAGCATCAAAACAATACATGCGGATACCAGCAGGGAGGAGAACCCTGCAGGAATATCCTGCCAGATGATGTGGAAAATGACAGTAATATCCAGCATTCCGGTCGCCAGCTTCCCGTGCCAGCTTGCGCTGTAGGTCGAGCCGGTCCTTCTGATGACAAGGATTCCGGTGGCCACCATGACCGCTTCTACGAGAATAAAAACAAGAAACGGAATCTTAATAACCGGAAATTCGGATATCAGGGTCAGTAACAAAAATCCCTGAGTCAGTTTATCTGCCAGCGGATCCAGGGCTTTTCCCAGATGGCTGACCATGTGAAACTGCCGTGCAATCTGGCCGTCTAAAATGTCGGTCAGCCATGAGATGACAAGCAGTGAAAAGGCAATTCTTCTTCGGCCGGCTCCATAATTCCATACAATAAATGGTATCAGAATGATACGGAATAAAGACATGATATTCGGTATCGTAATTATTTTTGATTCTTTTTCTTCTTCTGTCTCTTTCTTTTCTTTCATTATTATTATCTCCCTTGATTGCTTGGCAGCGGCTGTATGGAAGCCGCGCAATAGAATCGCGTATTGAGTTTTACGATTCAATAAATCCCATTTCCGGCCGGTACCACTTATCGAACAGGTCCTGGATGATGTCCAGCAGGTCTTCATCATTCAGGGCATCCCGGCTCTGAAGGTTGATGGAGATCGCGTGGAAAATCCCAAAAAAGTAGATATCCCGGATTGTCTTTTTTTGCGGGGTATTCAGATCCGGGCGGTTGAGAATCTTTGCAATGTTTTCATTGATCCTTCTTAAAAAATGGGACCGGTTCTCTTCGGAGAGCAGGACGGATACCCGGTATTTGTTCTTACGGAAACACTGGATCATGATCTTAAAAAACTGGCGTTCCCCGACCTGACTTTCCCCGCTTATTTCCTCGATGGCTTTGTGCATATCCCGCAGGAATTCATCCTCGGCATATTCGATCAGGCCGTAAATATCCGCAAAATACCGATAGAAGGTGGCGCGGTTGTATCCGGCGATATCTGTGATCTCATGGATGGAGATCTGATAGATTTTTTCCTTGTGGGCCAGCATAAAAAACGCATTGACAAAGGAATCACGGGTAGCGTTTGTAGCTTTGATATATTTTTTTTCTTTTATATTTGTATTTTCGGTTTTCTCCTTCATTGCAGGCTTTCCTTTCTTTTTCTTTTTCGGGACACAGTGTACAACCTGTGTTGCAAAAAAACAAGAGAAAATTTTGAAAATGCAACAGATATGAAAAATTGTTGCTTGAATATTCGTTTTCAGGGTGTTAGTATACATCCTGCTACAAATGTTGTTCACGTTTGCATGGATACTCCCGGCATCATGATTCAGTTGTTTCCTAACATGGCAGGGAAACTGCTGAAACGTAAATGCACAGGGATCTGAATCTTTACAGGTGGGGCGTCGTTCGTTTTGCGGTTCCATATGTTCCATGTATTGCGGACAACATGAATGGCCAAAAATGTGGGAATGTAACTGTGAAAGCATGGAACAGTTACGTGAAAAGAAAGATGAGGAGTGAAGAGAAATCATGAAACTCACAGATAAAGCAAAGACAGCGCTTACAGAAGCGGTGGTAAAGCAGGGACTTGGGTACCTGGAAAAGGATCCGGAGACGAACATCCCGAAGCTGATGGCGCTGGTAGATAAGTACACACCGAAGGACTGGTATGCGGGACAGAGAAACGCGATCCGGAACGCGATCCAGGATAAGGACAATAACTGGTATCAGCTGATCATGCGTCTGTATCAGCTGGATCCGGGCGTCCGCAAGACGTTCTTTGAGAATTTTATCATCAATGCAAGCCTGAACGGCGGGAAGCTGCAGGAGGAAAATGCAAAAGAGAACAACTGCAATTCCCCGTGGGCAATCCTGCTTGACCCGACGAGCGCCTGCAACTTGCATTGCACTGGCTGCTGGGCAGCGGAGTACGGGCATCAGCTGAACCTGACGCTGGAGGAAATTGATTCCATCATCCGCCAGGGGAAGGAAATCGGCGTCTATATGTACATTTACACGGGCGGCGAGCCGACCGTGAGGAAGAAGGACATCATTAAGCTCTGCGAGATGCATCCGGACTGCGAATTCCTGGCATTTACGAACGGAACTCTTTTTGACGAGGAATTCTGTGATGAGATCCTGCGGGTAAAGAATTTCGTCCCGGCATTCAGCCTGGAAGGCTCTGAGAAAGCGAATGATGGTCGCCGCGGCCAGGGTATTTACCAGAAGGTGATGCATTCCATGAAGCTGCTGAAAGACCGCGGACTTCCGTTTGGTATTTCTACCTGCTATACCTCGGCAAATGTAGACAGTGTGAGCAGTGAGGAGTATTTTGACAAGCTGGTTGACTGCGGCGCGATGTTTGCCTGGTTCTTCCATTATATGCCGGTCGGAAACGACGCGTCAGCGGACCTTCTCCCGACACCGGAGCAGCGCAGGAAGATGTACAGCAGTATCCGCGAATTCCGGAATACGAAGGCACTCTTTACACTGGATTTCCAGAATGACGCAGAATTTGTGCATGACTGCATCGCAGGCGGACGGTATTACCTGCATATCAATGCAAAAGGGGATATTGAGCCGTGCGTGTTTATCCACTACTCGAACTGCAACATTAGGGAAACAACCCTGAAGGACGCCCTGAAGAGCCCGCTGTTCCAGGCATATCATGACAACCAGCCGTTCAACGACAACATGATGCGCCCGTGCCCGATGCTCGAAAATCCGGAATGCCTGCGAAAAATGGTGAAGGAAACGGGGGCAGTCAGCACGGATTACCAGAGCCCGGAGAGCGTGGACGACCTGTGCGATAAGACAACGCCTTACGCAGAGAACTGGAAATCGACCGCGGATGAAATCTGGGCTGCAAACCCGAAGAGCAAAGAAGTAAGAGCAAGAAAAAGGTAAATAGATAGAGCCTTGTCTGGAAAAGGCTCTGGCATAATGAAAAATGACATAATGACAGGAGGAGATTCTTATGCTTCATATTTTAAGAAATATGAAACCGAGAGACCGGTGGCTGGCACTCGTCTGTCTGCTGCTTGTCTGCGGACAGGTGTATTTTGACCTGCGCCTGCCGGATTATACGGCAGAGATCACGGTGCTGATCAGCAGCGAGGTCACGGAGCTTTCGGAATATTATTCGGCTGGCGCAAAGATGCTCGGCTGCGCGCTGTGCAGTGCGGTCATGACCGTGATCGTCGGTTATTTTGCAGCAAGGATTGCTTCGGACTTTTCCTTTGATGTCCGGGCGAAGCTGTTCGACAAGGTATCGGCATTAGGAGCCGGTGAGATCAAGAAATTTTCAACAGCCAGCCTGATCACCCGTACCACAAACGATATCACGCAGATCCAGATGCTGATCGCGATGGGGCTGCAGATGATGCTCCGTGCGCCGATCATGGCGATCTGGGCAATTATTAAGATTATCGGGAAGAGCTGGCAGCTGTCCGTTGTTGTGGCTGCGGCGGTTGTCATTGTGGTAACATCCCTGATCATTCTGCTGGCGGTCATGATTCCGAAGTTCCGCATTGTCCAGAAGCAGGTTGATGATGTGAACCGGATTACACAGGAGAACCTAAACGGCATTCGTGTTGTGCGTGCGTTCAACGCAGAGAAATACCAGGAAGAGAAGTTTGACGGCGCGAATACCAGCCTGATGAAGACACAGCTGTTTACTGGCCGGGGGATGGCATTCCTCTCCCCGATCATGATGTTTGTCCAGAGCTGTGTGAGTGTCGGTATCTATTACGTGGGCGCACGCCTGATCAACAATATCAATGTACCATTAAATGGCACCGTATCGGAAATGATGGCGGCGGTTACTGACCGGGCGACGATACTTGGCGACGTCGTATCGTTCAGCTCCTATGCCCTGTATGTGATCATGTCATTTGTGATGCTGCTGATGATCTTTATGATGCTGCCGCGTGCACAGGTATCCGCAACCCGTATTAATGAAGTGATTGACTGTGATATCGCAGTGCAGGAAGGTACGGAGACAAAAGCAACAGAGAGCGGTACGGTTGAATTCAAGGATGTGTCGTTCCGCTATCCGGATGCGTCGGAGGACTGCCTGAAGCATGTTTCTTTCCAGGCGAAGAAAGGTGAGACAGTGGCCTTTATCGGTGCGACCGGTTCCGGAAAATCGACGCTGGCCGGCCTTGCGGCAAGGCTTTACGATGCTACATCCGGAAAAGTCCTTGTAGATGGGAAGGAAGTATCCGGCTACAGCTTTGAGACTCTTTATAATAAGATCGGTTATATCCCGCAGAAAGCGACCCTGTTCGCTGATACGGTAGAAGGGAACATCTCCTTTGGCAAGAGTGCGCAGAAGGTGACGACAGACGATGTGGAGAGGGCACTGGATATCGCCCAGGCTTCGGATTTTGTCCATGCGATGGATGACGGCCTGCAGAGCCATATTTCCCAGAGCGGCTCCAACGTATCCGGCGGACAGAAACAGCGTCTTGCCATTGCGCGTACGATTGCGAGAAAGCCGGAGATCCTGATCTTTGATGATTCCTTCTCGGCACTGGACTATAAGACAGACCGCGTCCTGCGCCAGAGGATTAAGACTGACCTGAAAGGCACGACCTGCCTGATCGTGGCACAGAGGATTGGTACGATCCGCCATGCGGACCGCATCGTGGTGCTGGATAACGGCGCAGTAGCCGGGATTGGTACCCATGAGGAACTGATGAAGAACTGCGAAGTCTACAAGCAGATCGCGCTGTCACAGCTTTCCGCGGATGAACTCGCGGCGAACGCGTAATAGAGAGCCGCGCCATTAAGAATTCGTGCTGAAGCACGAAGGCGCGGCCTGCATCCCGCATCTGAAAACCGATGCGGGATATATAGGAGGTGTGTTTATTATGCCAGAATCAAATACAATGAACAGATCATCACAAAGCGGCGCCCCGATGAGACGAGGCCCGGGAGGCGGCGGCCCGATGGGCGGCATGGGCGGCGGAAAAGCAAAAGATATGAAAGGCGCCCTGTTAAGCCTTCTTTCCTACTGCAGGAGCCAGGCGGGGATCATTGCTCTGGCACTGGTGCTGGCAGCGGCCGGCGCGGTCTTTACAATCATTGGTCCGGATCAGCTCTCCAGACTGACCGATTACATTTATGACGGACTCTACGGCGGTGTTTCCTCAGAAGAAATGGCTGAGGACATCCAGGAACAGATCATGAGCGGGGAGATCAATATCATGGATTACCTGCCGGAAGGGACAGACATGTCGGAATTCGATATGGAAAGCCTGGACCTGACCGATACGGACAATGAGCTGACCCAGGCGATCATGGAGAACATCACCTTGAGCGAGGAATACCAGGAAGCCCATGCGGACGAGGATATCGACATGGACGGGATCGTTGGTGTGGCGCTCCTGCTGGTCGGGATCTATCTTGCCAGCGCCATCTGCAACTTCGTCCAGCACTTTATTATGCAGACGGTCACACAGCGGACCGCGAAACGGCTGCGCGGGGATATCAGCACGAAGATCAACCGCCTGCCGCTGAAATATTATTCGGGCAATGCCGCCGGTGACGTGCTCTCCCGTATGACGAACGATGTGGATATGATCGGCCAGGCGATGTCCAACAGCCTGTCGAACCTGGTGACTGCGATTGCCCAGTTTATCGGCTGCCTGATCATGATGTACTATACCAACTGGATCATGGCGACAACGACCGTCCTTGCGACCCTCATCGGGCTCATCCTGATGGTCGTGATCATGAGCCGTTCGCAGAAATACTTTACCGCCCGCCAGGAAAGCCTCGGCAACCTGAACGGTTACATTGAGGAAATGTACACCGGGCATGATGTGATCCGCATCCTGAACGCGGAGGATGAGGTAAAGGATACGTTTACCTCCCTGAACCAGAAGGTGAAGGACGCCAACTTCAGTTCCCAGTTCTTATCCGGCCTGATGCAGCCTTTGATGACCTTTGTCGGGAACCTGGGCTATGTGGCAGTCTGTATCGTGGGTGCGTCCCAGATCATCAATGGAAACATCACGTTCGGCGTGCTCACGGCATTCCTGATCTACACCCGTCTGTTCGAGTCGCCGCTGCGCCAGATCTCACAGGCCATGACACAGATGCAGTCCTGCGCGGCAGCATCCGAGCGTGTCTTTGAATTCCTTGCTGAGGAAGAGATGGAGGATGAGTCCGCGAAGACGAAACACATTGATCGTGTTGAGGGCGAAGTGGAATTTAAGCATGTGAAATTCGCGTACCCGAGCGCACCGGAAAAAGAGATCATCCATGATTTCAGCGTAAAGGTAAAGCCGGGGCAGAAGGCCGCTATCGTCGGCCCGACCGGCGCAGGCAAGACTACCCTGGTCAACCTGCTGATGCGCTTCTACGAGCTGACCGGAGGCGAAATCCTGATCGACGGCGTCCCGACAACGGACATCCCGAGGGAGAATGTACACAGCCAGTTCGGCATGGTGCTGCAGGATACCTGGCTGTTTGAGGGCACCGTGAGGGAGAACCTCCTGTATAATACAGAGGGTGTTACGGAAGCGCAGATGATCGAGGCGTGCAAGGCCTGCGGTATCCATAATTTCATTTCGGCGCTGCCGCACGGCTATGATTCCGTCTTAAGCGACAACACTGCAATCTCCGCCGGCCAGAAGCAGCTGATGACCATCGCGAGGGCAATGATCCAGAACAGCCCGCTGCTGATCCTCGATGAGGCAACCTCCAGCGTGGATACGAAGACCGAGATGATCACCCAGCAGGCGATGGATAAACTGACTGACAAGCGTACCAGCTTCGTGATCGCGCACCGCCTGTCCACCATCAAGAATGCGGACATCATCCTTGTGATGCGCGACGGCGACATCGTCGAGCAGGGCAATCATGAGGAACTGCTGGCGAAGAACGGGTTCTATGCGGAACTGTATAACAGCCAGTTTGAGAGCGCAGCCCAACGCGCAGCGTTATAAAAATGGCTGCGCGACCTGCCCTCGCCGGGTGGCATCCCGTCCTTTGGACGGGATATTCGCCGAATGGAATGAGGGGGCGATTCCCGAGGCATCTTAAAACATATTAAAATCGTATCTGACGCAGCGCCTTTGCCAGAAAAAGCAGGGCGCTGCGTGAGTAATATAAGGAAAGATGGGGAAGAGACGCTTTGCAGGATAGATGAGGGAAATTTCTATACGCACAAAAAAGAAAGGAATGGAAGCTATGGGCAAAGTGGACAAGGTAAACAAGCTGGTAGAAAAGAAGAAAACAGATAAACTGACCGCGCTGATAAAGGATAAGGACAAGGAAGTCCGTCTGGCCGCGATAGAAGGTCTGGGGAAGGTACCGGAAACGGAGGATTCGTTAAATACATTGGTTAAGTGCATGGAGAATGACAGTGATGCGGATATCCGTAAAGCAGCGGCACTCACGCTTGGCGATTCGGAAGGGGACTATGTAGAGACACACTTGCGTTACTGCCTTTCCCATGAAAAAGATGAAAGTGTTCTGGCAGCGCTCAGGGAATCCCTGGCTAAAATAAAAAGCAGGTAAGCAATCAGAGACATAATATTTCTTAAATAACGGTTATCGAGATAACTGAAAAGGGCGGCGCTTAACAGGCATCGGAACAATGTCTGTTAAGCGCCAAACGAATATTCTGGAGATTCCTGTTGTCCAGGAACTTATTATAACCATTTGTATATGCTGTTTCGGGCTTTATAGTTATGTAAAACGAAAATTTGAAGGAAAAGAAAAATCGCTGACGATTTCTGTAAGGTGCATCCTTCTTGCTGCACTTACGGATTGTTATGGACATGCGGCGGGAGAGGACAGTTATCTCTTTTTCGATATTCTTAGCAGTATAGATGGCATTGCGATACTGGCAGATCTTGTGGCGAAGGTTCGGGTTATCATTGCCATATGGAAAGAAAAAGCGGGAAAGCCTGCTGCAGAAAAGAGAATTCCCGCCTTTTTCCGCAGTCCGGTGCTTTATATCACGCTCTATATATTTCTGGGGGCTTTTTTGCCGTTTGTGATTCAGCCGCAGATCAGCGAGAACACGGTTGAAGATGTAGAAGCGACCTCTTTTTACAGCGATGAGGCTTCAGGCGAACGGGCTGCCGTTCTTTCAGATAATGGAGAAGCGCTGGAGGAACGCATCCGTCTGATTTCGCAGGCGCAGGAGGAAATCATTCTGTCTACGTTTGAAATTGACGCGGATACCAGCGGCAAGATGGTGATGTCGGCGCTGATGGAAGCGGCGGGTCGGGGAGTAGATGTATATATTCTGGTAGACGGGTTCTCTTATATCAAAAGTATGTGGGGAAATCCGTATTTTCTGGCACTTGCGCAGACGGAGCATGTGGAGATCCGGATTTACAATCCGGTTCGTCCGTGGATGCCGTGGACTTTTATGGGACGGATGCATGACAAATACCTGATCGTGGATGACCTGGGATACATTTTGGGCGGCCGTAATACGTATGATTACTTTCTGGGGGATCAGGAAGGACATAAGAATTACGACTGGGACATTCTTGTCTACAGTGCCGATGCCGGGGATGACAATTCACTGGAACAGGTGCGTGATTATTTTTGGTCTGTGTGGGAGCAGTCCGTATGCAGAACACTTGCGGACAATCATTTCTGGGAAAAACTTCCTCCGGTTATTTCGGCGGAAAAGGAACTATTAGACGAGTATGAGGAAATGACGGAAGAGCATGGGGACTGGCTTCTGGCAAAGGACTACGAAAGTGTGACTGTGCCGGTCAATCATATCGAGCTGGTGTCCAATCCGACTCAGATTTATGCCAGAGAACCGGTCGTGTTCTATACCATCACAGAGCTGATGATGCAGGCAGAGGAAGAAGTGGTTTTCCATACGCCGTACATCATCTGTAATGACTGGATGCTGGAACGCCTGGAGAAAATCTGCGGAGAAGTGGACAGTGTCACGATGATGACCAATTCTGTTGCGAACGATGGCAATCCATTCGGCGCTTCGGATTATGATTTAAATAAAGAAGAGATTCTTGAGACAGGCGTAGAAATACTGGAATATGACGGAGGCATTTCCTATCATGGGAAGTGTTTTGTAATCGATGACCGACTATCCGGGATCGGCTCATTTAACTGGGATATGCGGAGCGCTTATGTGGATACGGAACTGATGCTGGTGGTAGACAGTGAAGAACTGAATGCGCAGCTCCGGACAAAAATGCAGGAGTATGAGAAGGATGCACTGAAGGTGATTGATGTTGATACATCGATTGCACCGGAAGGAAAAGCAGCACAGGAAGTCAGCGATGGAAAAAGCCGACTCCTGCAGATTCTGAAATACTTCAACTGGGGACGTTTTATTATGTGAGGGAAGATGGGTTTAATAACATTTTAAAGGAACGGTGAGACATAGCTGCTTCTTTGTTTTGGGCTTCTGCTCGATAATGCCGCCGCATTCACGGCACCGAGGCTGTTCGTCCTCAGATTTATCCTTTCTGGAAATCCTGTGAAAGAAGCTCTTTAATGTATTTACTGAGATGCCTGTCTCTCTGGAAATCTGCGCGTAGGTGTGGCCTGCATCGCGTAATCTTAAAATGCTATCGCATTCGTTTGTGGTCATAGCTTTTCGCCTCCAGTCTGAGGGAGGGTACCCCCTTCCTCATTTCCTAAAGGACAGGCAGAAGGAAAAATTAAAAAATGTGGATAAAGGGATTTTGAAGGACGGGCAAAAAATACCTGTCAGGGAAACCAATCCCAAACAGGCATTAGAATTTGTGCGTTTGATTTTTTTAATTATGAGCTTTCTCATATGCGAGTCTTACTTCTTTCGGCATATCTTCCAGTTTCATTGCTTTCAGCCGCTTTTCATTTCCGTCCTGAATGGCCTGTTCATAATACCAGCATTTATACTTAAGAAGCGCAAGAACGCCTTTCATTCTTTCCATTTCCGACTCGACAGACTCTATCTGTTTTTCAAACAATTCTTTTCGCTTCTGATAAGTCACATTCCCTTGTTCGCACCATTCCATATATTGCTTGATGTCCTTAATCTCCAGACCGGATTTCTTCAGGCATTCTATTACTCGCAGAGTCTCAATTTCTCTGTCTGAGAATTTTCTTATACCGGAAGTGCGCTGCAGGTTCGGAAAAAGTCCTTCTTTATCATAATAGCGAAGAGTAGAAATAGGCAGGTCAAACATCTCCGATACTTGGCCAATTGAATACATAACAGTGATAACCTCCATTTCACAGAAATTTTTCAAATAAGGTATTGACCTAAAGTTAGGTTCAGGTATTAGAATGATGATATCACATGAAGAGCGAAGTGTCAAACAGATTCAGTTGTTGATTTATGGCATTTCCTGTATCAGATTGGAGGCATTTGCATATGGAGAAAATAGTACAGACAGCAGGGCGGGATGCCCTTGGAGAATTTGCACCGGAGTTCGCGGACCTAAATGATAACACCCTTTTTGGCCCCGTATGGAATAATCAGGACATCGATCACAAGACCCGTTGTATCATTACCGTGGTGGCACTGATGTCATCCGGTATTACGGATTCTTCTTTAAAGTATCATTTGGAAAACGCGAAGAAAGCAGGAGTAACCAGAAAAGAAATTGCGGCAATTATTACTCATGTTGCATTTTACGCAGGCTGGCCGAAGGGCTGGGCAGTATTTAATATGGCAAAAGAAGTGTGGACAGAGGAAATAGATGCGGAGCCAACTGATGCAAAAGCAGCACACGCGGCGGAGATGGTATTTCCGATTGGTGCGCCAAATGACGCTTTTGCGCAGTACTTCATCGGCCAGAGCTACCTTGCACCGGTATCTACCAGTCAAGTCGGCATTTTCAACGTAACATTCGAGCCGGGATGCCGCAACAACTGGCATGTTCATCACGCTGATAAAGGCGGCGGACAGATTTTAATCTGCGTGGCCGGACGAGGATATTATCAGGAGTGGGGTAAAGATGCTGTGGAGATGAAGCCGGGAGACTGCATCAACATTCCGGTTGGTGTGAAGCATTGGCACGGTGCTGCGCCGGACAGCTGGTTCTCTCATCTGGCAGTTGAGGTGCCTGGCGAAAATGGCTCTAATGAGTGGCTTGAAGCCGTGGATGACAGTCAGTATGGGATTTTAAAATAATGACAGAAGGGAGATTTTTGATATGGCAAAGAAGTCGTCTCCCTTCATGGAGTCGTTCTGGATAGTCAGCCCGTCTGAGGATTTAAAGGAGACGCCATACGGCGGGTCCGTCACAATCAGGTTTGCCTTCTTGCTATCCATCAGCTTAGCCACATCCTCGGAAGAAGTGGCGTCACCGCACATCAGCCTGTGCCGCCCGACTGTCCAGATATCGCCTTTTTCCACAAAGGCTGCCTTTTCCAGCGCCTCCGACAAATCAAAATCGTCATCCTCGACCTCGCTGTCAGAGCTATTGGAAAACAGGTCAGCCAGTTCTTTCTCATCAAAACCAGTCAGACCAATATCGAAGTCCTCACCCTGCAAAGACTCAATCTCAATACGCAGGTGTTCCTCATCCCATCCGGCGTCCATTGCCATTCGGTTATCCGCGAGGATATATGCTTTCTTTTGAGCCTCGGTCAGATGGTCGGCAAACACACAAGGGACTTCGCTGATCCCCTCGGCTTTTGCAGCTTCAATTCTCCCATGGCCAGCGATTACTCCATAGTCGCGGTCAACGATGACCGGGTTGATAAAACCAAACTCACGGAGAGAAGAACGAAGCTTTGTAATCTGCTCCGGCGAGTGTGTCCTCGCGTTATTTACATATGGCACCA